>DAOWMX010000075.1 GCA_030642885.1 Anaerolineales bacterium
ATTGAGGCAAGAGCGATTATCACGCGGCTCTTGGAGCCCGCTAGACGATGATCCTCTAACTCGCAGTGTTAAGGTCCCGATACCGCCATTAGCCCCTAGGAACAGGGTTCTCTTCTATGTCGTTACCGTTTCAAAACTAAGGAAACCAGTGAACTATAGCCAGATCCGGCTATAGTCAAAATTGGCTACATAATGGCGATCCAGGCTGCAAACACCCAATCGGTTATACAGTAAGATCCATTCTCTCGCCTTTGCAGGATCATCATCTCAGCAACGATATCTTTCAACCTGGCTTCACCAAGCTCGGAAAGGAAGCGACTTGTATCTGAGGGTGTATTGAGAAGGAAGCTTACGCCCCAGTCGATGGCCCTGAGAAAGTTAGAGGGATGGTTAAATCAAGATGTTTGGATAGCAAGTTCTGGCTCTTGACAGTTCAGGAATTTTGGTCTATACTGTCGCCAACATGGGATATATCGCTTTGGCTTTGACAATGTCAAAAAAGTATACTACATCCCCCTCGCTTGGACAATATGCCCCCTCCCCAATGAACATCCGCAAAACCTATGCGCATTTCCACTATAGAAGTCTCTGCATACAAAGGAGGTGATCCGAGGAATAGAAGACCGTTAATCGATGATTCAATGGGCAACGCACAACGAACAAGGAGGTTTGATATGTTGCGCAGGTTTGGATTGCTAGGGGTTCTTGCGGTACTAGGAATTGTCGTGGCGATTGGTGGTGTCTCGTTTGCTCAAGATGCGGAACCAATCGAGTTCGGAATCGTCTGTGAGTTGAGTGGACATGGTGCGAGTCACGGTGCACACTGGCGTGATGGAATTCTTCTCGCATTCAATGAAATCAATAATGCAGGCGGGATTCTAGGCCGCCCAATCGAGTACTTCCTCGTTGATACAGAGAGCCGTCCCCCCATATCAATAGCAGCGATGCAATACGCTGTCAGCAAGGATCCGTTCGCGGTTTTCGGTACAATTTACAGTTCCTCCACAATTGCTAATATGACCACGCTAGAAGAGGCGGGGATCATCCAGCTTGTTGGGTCAACATCGACCTCTATCTACGAGCAGGGAAACTACAACGTTTTCGCTACGTCGCCGATTAACCGGAACGTCTTCCCTTGGATAGTTCGCTGGATGGCCACTGATCTAGGAGTGGGCAAGGTCGTCATGGTATACACCAACGACGAAATGGGAGTCGATGGACGCGACATCTTGTCTGCTGCTGCAGAGGAGTTCGGTGTAGAGTTTGAAGGCATCGCCATTCAGACCGGTCAGGCCGATTTCGCAGGAGAGCTGGCGCGCATTCAGCAAATGGGCGTAGATACTATCTTCCTCTATGGACACGAGGAGGAGAACGCCCGCTTCATGATTCAGCTCAGAACCCTGGGGATCGACCTACAAGTCATCGGGTACAGCCCACTATTGAGCGCTCTTGCACTCAATCTAGGGGGCGAGGCGATGGAAGGCGTGATGGGTGCTGCAACGTGGTCGTACAAGTACGGACCAATTCAGGGCTTCGCTAATATGTTCCAGCTTCTGTATGGTGAGGTTCCCTCGCATGATGCGATGAAGGGATACGTCGCTGTCTACACGTTGAAAACCGCGATTGAGGCCGTTGGAGCATTCGATGACGAGGCGGTTCGCGCGTGGCTCCATGAGAACACGATCACGACCGAGATGGAACCGAACGTCTTCCTTGATACGTCGTATCGAGAAGATGGAACGGTCGACCGCAATTTCTTCCTCGTGAAGATCGAGAATGGCGAACAGATCATCGTTCAGGTGATTTCATCGCAATAGTAAGTTCGGATCTGTCCGAGAATTAAAAAGAAGATCTACGGGGATCGAGCCCAGGGTTCGGTCCCCGTAAGAATGAAAGAGCTCAACAAAACTGTGGGGGGAACCGATTGAGCCTCCCCTTGGGTCTTGAGCAGCAACCTGGGGAGGGGTGCGACGTGTACCTTGAAGTGAGACAATCTTCACTCAGCGGATCGATCCGCATCCCCGCTTCGAAATCTCACACAATCCGAGGCGTCCTTATGGGTACACTGGCTCAAGGGAGAACGGTTCTTACTAATCCACTTGAAGCATCCGACACGTTGTCGGCCATGCAGTGCTGCAAGGCACTCGGGGCAAGGATTACACAAGAAGAACCCAGCCGATGGATAATCGAAGGAATCAATGGGCACATCCCGGCGCTCAACGAGAGCTTGTACGTCGGGAACTCCGGCACAACCCTTGGGAACTTAATTGCGGTATGCGCAACGAGCGACAGACCAATCACGCTCGACGGAGATGCAAGCATTCGGACGCGTCCATTCGCTTCCCTGCTCAAATCGCTGCAACAGCTCGGAGCTACAGTTAAGGAAACCGGTCCAAACGGCACTGCGCCGATCACTATTTGTGGTCCTCTTCAAGGCGGCGAGGCGGTCGTTGATGGAACGACGTCGATTTACTTGACCCCCCTATTGATAGCCGCGCCACTTGCTCCACGTCCATCGATCTTAAGAGTCGATGGTGTGATGAACGAGAAGGGATACGTTCGGATGACGCTGGATTGGCTTGCAGCCTGCGGCATTGAAGTTGTGACCAACGACGATCTCACATGTTTCGAGGTTCCCGGAGCGCAAACCTACCAGCCAATCGATCGAGTTATTGCCGCAGACTTTTCGTCTGCGGCGTTCCCAGCATGTGCAGCCGTTCTTGCAACGGAGGCCGAGGTCGTCGTGACTGGACTCGACTTTGAGGACCCTCAGGGCGACAAGAAGGTGTTTGATTTTCTTGCCCAGATGGGGGCGGTGCTCGACCGGAGCAATCGACTGACCATACGCCGTTCGGGTTCTCTTCGCGGGGTTCGTATGGATCTCTCGGGGACGCCTGATGCACTCCCGATTCTAGCCGTTGTCGGCTGCGCGGCAGAAGGGGAAACGATCATCGAAAACGTTGCGATGGCGCGAATTAAGGAGACAGACCGGATCTCAGTGATGCGAGAGGAGCTGACGAAGATGGGAGCGAATATCGAAGAGATGCCCGACGGTCTCATCATCCGTCACAGTGAGCTTCACGGCACCCGTGTCAATGGGCATGACGACCACCGTGTTGTTATGGCGCTTGCCGTTGCCGGCTTGATCGCTGAGGGAACGACGCAGATCGATAGCGCGGAATCCGCTCGCATCACATACCCGACGTTCGTTTCTTCGATGCAGGCGTTAGGCGCAGAGATAGAAGAGCACGAGGATTAGGAGGAAGAAATGCTGGGAAACACGTCCGGAAAAGCATTTCGTGTGACGACTTCGGGCGAGGCTTTCGGCCCGGCTCTACTCGGCATTGTTGAGGGTGTTCCGGCCGGCGTGCCGCTTGTGGAATCCGATATTCAGTACGAGCTCGATCGTCGGCGCCCGGGACAGAGCACAATCGCTACCCCTAGACAGGAATCCGATAGTGTCCGCATCCTCTCGGGGACGCTCGACAAAATCACAACCGGTGCACCGATAGGCCTCGTAATCGAAAACGAATGGGCCACACCCGAAAGAATAGCAGCCTATGCCGATGAGAAAGACATAATCAAGCCCGGACACGCTACCTACACCTACTTTGCCAAGTACGGCATACACCGTGATTGGGTGGCCGACGGACGGGCGAACGGCCGTGAGACAGCGATGCGTGTAGCGGCTGGTGCGATCGCCAAGAAGCTTCTCGCGTCCGTTGGAGTCGAAATCGTTGGGTACACAAAGGCGTTGGGTGGTATCTCGGCGCCCGCAATGCCGTACGAGACGATTCGCGAACACGCCGACGATTCACAGGTGCGCTGTCCTGATGCCGAAACAGCCGAGCGCATGCTAAAACGTGCCCTTGCAGCAAAGAAAGACGGAGAAAGCATTGGCGGGATCGTCGAAGTCATCGCTCACAACGTGCCTGTGGGATGGGGCGAACCGGTTTACGATAAGCTCGACGCCAACCTCGCCCGCGCACTGATGAGCATTGGCAGTGTCAAGGGCGTCGAGATTGGCTCCGGCTTTGCGGTCGCAGCAATGGTAGGAAGCGAGAACAACGATCTGCCTTGCGTTGAAGACGATCACATCAGCTTTCGCACAAACCACGCCGGCGGAATCCTTGGTGGTATCTCGACCGGCGAGGATATCGTCGTGCGCATGGCCGTCAAGCCGACGCCAACGATTGCAAAGGAACAGGAAACGGTCGACATGGTCACGAAGCAGAGCGTCACATTCCGATGCAAGACGGCGACCGATTCGGCGATCGTCCCTCGCATGGTGCCGATCGCCGAAGCGATGGTCGCTCTTACGCTAATCGATCACGCCATGCTGGCAAGCACCAAGGTAGCAGGAAAGGATGATAAACAATGAGCAAATACAAAAATCTGATAGTTAAACCATTCGATTGGAAAGATCGTGATCTTGACTTTCACAGTATGGGCCAGTTGGCTGAACTTGGTCCGTTGATTTCCTTTCTTAATAGAGAGATGGTCGAAGGGGCCGATCTGAACATCTTCGTCCATCACATCGAGGTAAAAGGGGGCACAGGACCGGACTACGTCGATGTTCATACGCACGATGTTTCGCAGGCCTACGTCTTCCCGGAACCGGGACTGACATTTGAGGTAATCCTGGGAGAGGAGACATACACCGCGGATAGCCCGGCGACTGTATTCATCCCGCCGGGGTTGAAGCACAACCTAAAAATCCTGAAGGGCAAGGGGATCGAAGTCTGCATCCTACGGAAGGGTTGGTACGGCTAGGACCGATAGCAGAGGAGGGAGGGACAGATGAGCAACTACGAGAAATATATCGTCAAACCGTTCGACTGGGCGAAACGTCCGCTCATTCACCATGACCGAGAGACCATGGACACCCTTGGCCCGCTGATGGCGTTTCTGAACACGGATATGGTCAGTGAAGCAAACTTGAACATCTTTGTTCATCACATCGACGTGAAGAATCCACCAGGGCCTGACTATGTCGAGATTCACGCCCACGAGGTCTCGCAGGCCTATGTTTTTCCGCTTCCTGGAATTACCTTTGAGGTGACTCTGGGTGAGGAGGTGCACAGGGTGGAGAGCCCGGCCACGGTCTTCATTCCACCACGATTGAAGCACACCGTCAAGATCATCGAGGGTTCGGGGATCGAGGTTTCGATTGTTCGCAATGAGAAATATGAGGAGTCGCTTGCCGAAGAGGCTGCCGAACAATGAGGAATGTAACGCTTGGGAAACTTGTGGTCGGAAAAAATCCGATTCTCGTAGCGACGTCAATCGCTGATAGCGCACAGGGGATGATTGATGGCGCAACGCAAGTTCTTGAGGCTGGTGCGGATTGTGTAGAACTTCGCATCGACCGACTCTCGAGTGATGCTGAGGTAGCTAAGGTAATCAATCGTGTGGCGATGCCTCATATCGTAGCCTGTCGGACTCCGGAGTTCGGCGGGTTCTTCGAAGGATTGGAGAGAGAACGGATCGAACGACTTGAAGCAGCTGTCTGTGCAGGGGCCACAGCAGTCGATATCGAGTTCTTCACTGAGCCGGATCTTCGCTTGCGACTGGTCGAGACGGCCCGCAAAGAAGGCGTTCCTGTACTCATCGGATACGAAAACATGCGGCAGACACCGCCGAAAAGCGACCTGATCGAGGGGCTTCTCGACGTGGCGAGACTCGGCCCGAACCTGATTAAGCTGGCTGTCCGCGCGACATCATATGTCGACCTTCTCACCGTACTCGATACTGTTCTTGAGGCTCGATTGCTGCTCGATGTGCCATTTGCTGCGATCGCGCTTGGGCCGTATGGGGCTCCGTCCCGCCCCCTGGCTTGCGTGATGGGGGCATCGTTTACGTATTGCGCCGCGGAGAAAAGTGCGGTTCCGGGCCAACTGACGGTCTCCGAGACCCGCGATCTGATTAGCACGATGTCGGGACAGAGGTGGTCATGTTCATCCAATTAGTCGTTTCGGGAATTGCAATTGGCGCTATCTACGCATTGGTTGCGATCGGTTTCACGCTGCTATGGCAAGCGTCTCGAACGGTAAATTTCGCTCAGGGGGATTTCCTCACGGTGAGTGCCGTATTGATGTTCATCTTCGTGTGTCTGGGAGTCCCGTTTATCTGGGCGCTGCTGATTACAGTGGTTATTGCGGCGGTCCTCCTGGGATTCGTGGTGAAGAAGGCGATCATCCAACCGTTGATCGACCGTTCGCACACCACGATTATTGTGGCAACAATCGCGCTCAGCTTCTTGGCGAGCAACTCGGTCGCCACCTTCTGGTCGGCTCAGTGCCGAGCCTTTCCGCAGATCTTTGGGATGACGCCGTACCGGTTCGGTTCGATTGCTCTGTCGCGCCAGAATGTGTGGACGATCATTATCGCCATCAGCCTCATCCTCGCGATCAACCTTTTCATCCAGCGGACAAAGCCGGGCAAGGCTATGCAGGCAGTGGCGCAGAATCGCGAAGCGGCCAAGGTCCTCGGGATCAACATTTCCCGAGTTACGACAATGGTCTTCGTGATGAACGCTGTAATAGTTGTGTTTGCCGCGATGTTGATCGCACCGGTATTCATGGTGCGGTTCGACATGGGTGCCCAACTGGGACTCAAGGCGTTCTATTCCGCGGCAATCGGGGGCTTTAACCAGATTCGCGGAGCCCTCCTCGGTGGATTCCTAGTGGGGATTATAGAAACGTTCTCTTCAGCATACTTGTCCACGGAATATCGCGAGGCATTTGTCCTAGTCGTGCTTATTGCCGTGATCCTGATCCGTAAAGAGGGTCTTCTTGGAACGGAGGAACAATAACCATGGCAAACCTGACAAGAAAGAAACGGCCCGTTACGCGAATCCTCCATTGGACGATCTTCCTCGGCGTTATCGGATGCGTTCCGGTGATCTTCGGCGGGAACGCATATTACATGTACGTTGCAACGCTGATCGGCATATACATCATCACGAGCATGGGACTTAATTTCACACTCGGTTACACCGGACAGATCTCACTTGGGCATGCAGCATTCATGGGGCTCGGTGCGTACACCGTCGCTCTGATGACGCTGAACGGTTACTCGTTCTGGTTGGCACTGCCGCTGGGTGTGCTAATCACTTTCGTTGCGGGGCTTGCCCTTGGCTTACCTTCGCTCCGGGTGAAGCACCATTACCTCGCGTTGGTCACATTGGGATTTGGGACCGTCATCTACCTGCTGTTCTCCAATGAGTATGAGATCACCGGTGGGTTTTCCGGGCTTCCCGGAATTCCGCGACCCAGTTTCTTTGGCTTGGATCTTTCATCGGATATCGCGTTCTACTTCCTTGTAGCCGCTTTTCTCGTCCTACTCACGGGCATTGCACTCTGGATTCTCAATTCTCGTTGGGGGAGGGCGTTCAAGGCAATCCGAGAGAACGACATGCGAGCCGAAATGGTCGGTGTTAGTCTGCTGACGTACAAACTACTGGCGTTTGCCATCGGTGCAGCGTATGCCGGCATCGCCGGAGGCCTACTCGCTCCGTTGATGAAGTTCGTCGATCCAACATCCTTTCCCGTGCACGAATCCTTCTGGTTCTTGATCATGTTAATCATCGGTGGATCGGGCCGGTTTGAGGGGCCATTTGTTGGAGCGATCGTCGTTATGCTGCTCCCGCAGTTCCTTCGCGGAACACAGCAACTCTATTTCGTCATCTTTGCTGCAATCACATTGATACTACTGATTTTCTGGCCTGGTGGACTGACCAGCCTTTTGGACGTGTTCTTCCGGCGTGTGTTGAGGCGGAATCCTCCGCAGTTCACAAAGTGAGGGCAGGGCGATGAACAACATTCTTGAGATTGCAGGTTTAAGGAAGAAGTTCTATCAGCTCGAGGCCGTCGCGGGTGTCGATTTTGAGGTCCGCGAGGGAGAGATTCTCGGACTGATCGGCCCGAACGGCTCGGGAAAGACGACGTTATTCGATTGTATCACCGGGATTCAGCGCCCCACGGCTGGAGAAGTGCGGTTTATGGGCAAACGCATCACACGCATGAAGCCGCACTGTATCTACCAACTAGGTATCGGGCGCACATTCCAGCTTGTCCAACTTTTCCCGGGGATGACGGTCCTCGACAACATGATCATGGCGATACAGGAGAGCGAGGGGACCGTCCTTAGCCGTTTGTTCCAAATGGATGAATCAAAGGACGAGAAGAAAGCCATCGAGCTGCTCGAATTCCTCAACATCATCCACTTGAAGGATCAGATTGCTAAGAACATCTCCTACGGGCAGCAGAAGCTTCTCGACATGGGGATGGTCCTGATGTCCAAACCGAAACTGATCATGCTTGATGAACCGATGGCTGGTGTGAATGCAACGCTGGGTAAGGAAATCGCAGAGCGCCTGATCGAGCTGAACCGTCGAGGGTGCAGTTTCCTTATTATCGAGCACAACATGAGGGTAATAATGAACCTCTGTCATCGAATCGTGGTGCTCGATTATGGGAAGAAAATCGCGGAAGGGTCACCGGAAGAGATCCAGAACAACAAACAAGTTCTGGCGGCCTACTTTGGAGGTTAGAGTGGCACTGCTAGATGTGAAAGGTATCGTAGCGGGATACTCCAAGGAACTCGATATTCTGCAAGGGGTCTCGCTTGAAGTGGAAGAGGGCCAGATGGTCTCGATTATCGGACCTAACGGCGCGGGAAAATCGACGATCTTCCGAACCTTGTTCGGACTCCTTCCGGCACGCGAAGGCCAGGTTTTCTTTGCTAACGAAGAGATCACCAACCTGCCTCCTGCCGATCTTCTCCGGAGGGGCATCACGTTTGTGCCCCAAGGGCGCCACGTATTCCCATTGATGACGGTTCGTGAGAACCTGGAACTGGGTGCGTATATCCACCGGGATCGCAAATTAATAG
>DAOWMX010000206.1 GCA_030642885.1 Anaerolineales bacterium
CGATGGACTGCAATCTGGTATGCCGGATCGGAATTGATCTGTTTGGAAACACATCCGTGGGATGGGGGAACCGGCGGTTATGGATATACAGAGTGTGAACCGGGAGCCTGGTTTCCTGGAGAGTATGAGGTCCAGATCTTCTTAGGTGAAACATGGAGGGTCTCAGCGCGGTTCAACGTTGAAGGTACTCCTCCAACGCCGACCATGACCCCAAGTCCGACTATGCTGCCGTGATCCTGGGAAAATTACTCACACTTTCATTTGCTTGTGAAATGGGGAATCATCCATCCAGACCATCGAGTCTTTGCTAGCTCTCTAGATGGTGTGTCGGTGAACCGGTTTGGCATTTAACCTCCCGCAGGTTTAGAAACTGAGGGAGGTTTTCGCGGAAATCTCAAGGCGCAGGCTGAGCCTGCAACCGGAAGCAAAGTAGAGACGCAGCATGCTGCGTCTCTGCGGAGGGGGCATACACCCGGTCGGCTGATGGCAAGCATTGCCCTACCATATTTCTACTATTTGTAATCTTATTCGCATAAGGTTGACGCAGCAGCTCTTACAGCGAGCGAATGAGATTCGTCAGCGCGGTGTAGCCTCTTTCGATTGGTGATATTTCTATATATTCATGAGGGGTATGCGCGCCGTCACCTCTCGTTAAGCCTATGCAAATGGCGGGATATCCCTTGCTTAAAGGGGCGTTGGCGTCTGTTGATCCTACTTCTAGATGACACTCACGGACCCCGGCTGATTTTAAAGCACTACATGCTGCTGCTATAAGTGGGTGATCGTCGGGAAGCGAGCCTCCCGGGCGTTCCCCTACCATGGAAATCTTGACCTTGATCTCATCCCGATGGTAATCATGGCATAGGTTTTTTATCGCTCGATCCAGAGTGTCCAGCTGGGCATCGCCCTCGGAACGCAGGTCAAGCTCAAGACTTGCCTGATTGGCAATTGTGTTGATGGAAGTTCCTCCTGCGATTACTCCCACGTTGAGAGTCGTCCGCTGGTCAAGGGGCAGGTCGATATCGATGATTTCAGAACCTAGCTTAAACAGGGTGTGAATGGCGGAAGGTCTACCCGCGTGTGCCCAAGAGTGCCCTCCTGCTGTTTCGACAGTGATCCGGTAGCGTTTTACCCGAAGTCCTTTGTGATAGATGTTGCCAAGCGCCATTCCCTCCAGGACGATATAGGCTTGTGGTTGATCTTGAAAGCGGTTTACAACCCCTCGCATTCCACGAATATTACCCAGCCCCTCCTCACACACATTAGCAACCAGCCAGATGTCATGTTCGAGCTTCTCTGATGAGAGATCAAGTGCCAACTCAATAAGTGTTGCTAAGGCGATGGAATTATCACCAATTCCTGGGCCATAGATCCGGTTCCCATCGCGACGCGAGTCTAAAGGTGTATCCTCTGGGAAGACCGTATCCAGATGAGCAGAGATAATGATTGGATGGTTGCCTGAACCGGGGATCAGACCATAGAGATTTCCCACAGTGTCCAACTCAATGTCCTTGAGGTTGGCGTTCTCGAAAGCATTCTTGAGAAAAATAGCACGTTTCGATTCATAGAAAGTAGGTGCAGGGATAGACTGAATCTCGATTGCACGGGTGATGAGTCGTTCTAAATCCATCTCTTATATTTCCCTTAGTCCTGTTCGCAGAGCAGACAGTCTCGCTTGTTTCAACCCGGGTGCAGCACCCAGAGCGTACAGTGCACCGCTTCCTTCAACAACCAGTGACGATGAAACGCTGCCGCGGAGCGATGCTTCCACAGGGTCCTGTGTTTCATTCATACCAACGAGAAATCCACCGCAGAAGGCATCCCCGGCACCTGTCACGTCCCGAATCTTGCTCGGGTACGCTGGGATGAGCCAGCGACGATTCGAATCGCGATCCCAAAGTGCCTGCCCTCGCTGCCCTTGTTTTATCACGACAAACCTTGGTCCCATTTCGCTAAAGGCCTCTGCCATTTCCCATGTGTCCATTATTCCCTGGTAAAAATACTCACGTGCCTCGAGTTCACTGGGAAGAAAGACATCGATGCCCGTTAGAAGGGTCGGCAAATCCCGTTTGAAATCCGGCGTCATATATCGGATTGAAGGGTCCAGAGTCATCCAGCGGATGGCAT
Organism: Anaerolineales bacterium; assembly: GCA_030642885.1. Lineage (GTDB taxonomy): Bacteria > Chloroflexota > Anaerolineae > Anaerolineales > E44-bin32 > E44-bin32. Next base: position 2,128 of record DAOWMX010000206.1, read on the forward strand.
TACCCTGGAAGCGTGGAGGGACAGTTACATGGGATAGATAATCCGCAGGCGCTAGATGTACGCCTTGGACGCCGTTTAACGATTGGGGAATATCACTCGGTCGAATTGCCAGGGCTGTGAAACTATCTCGATTCCCTTGTCCCTCAGTTGAAGAGCGGTATGCCAGTAATTCCTTTGGAATGGGCTTATTAATCCGGCGGTAATGAAGTGCGGGGTTAACGTCCACACGCTCTTCTGGCGAGATGTATGCGTAGAAAGTGATCGTTGAAAGGGATTCGGAGAGAGCACAAACGTTGCTTATATCGACTCCCGCTTGTTCGATTATCTCCAACTTCGCCCTGTCGAAGTTGGCACCGATACGCCCGAGAATCCCAACGGAATCGGACCACACTCTGGCGCCGACTGCGGAATAGATCGCGTTTCCCCCAAGCGCGCCTGAAATCGTCTGATTTGTATGGGTGATACAATAATCTTCCCGAATACCGCCAAGGAAAAGATACTTCGGAGATTCTCGTTTCATCGGTTTGATTATACACTCGTGAACAGGAGCGAGTCATGCAGGAATCACTCACGACCCAAATCGAAATGGCTGTGGGTTTCATCACCGAGTTCTGGAAAAACGCCTCCAATCAGGCTTCGCAGCTAATGTTAGAAGGCGAATCGGTAAGGAAGGTTGTCCTTTTTGGCTCAGGGGATTCTCATCACGCTGCCCTTGGCCTGGAGATGGTATTTGGAACCCTGGCGAAGCGGCAAGTGCAGGCTGGTTCGTCGATGTATGTCTCTCGCTATCTAGTTCCCGATTTTGGGGAGATAAGTCGGGAAACTCTTCTTGTAGGCATATCCTCCTCAGGGGAAGTTGCCCGTACAGTTGAGGCGCTGGAAATGGGCAATGAGATCGGGGCTCAAACACTGGCGATTACGAGCAATGTCGAAAGTACACTCGCCGAGACAGCGGGTATGGTGCTTCCAGTTGAGCTCCCCGATTTCCCATCTGGTCCCGGTCTGCTCAGTTACTTGGGGTCAATGCTCATGGGATACGCGCTTGCCACGAGGTTATGCGATAACGACTCGGCGCGCCACTTATCAAAAGTGCTGGAGAGTTTGCCGCTGATTCTTGAGCGGTGGATGCCGGGGCAACTCGAATCAGGCAGGCGCTTCGCTCACGAAGTTCAGGATGGTACCTGTGTGATGGTTGGTGGGGGGCCGGCTTTCGCCTCTGCATTATTTGGTGCAGCAAAGGTCATTGAGGCTGCAGGAGAAAGGGTTTGGGCGCAGGAGTTAGAGGAGTGGGCTCACCTGGAGTATTTCTGTGAACCCGCGGACATGACCACGTGGATACTGAAGGCCGATGGGCGATGTCGTTCACGTGAAGAGGAAGTTAGTAATGCGATGCAGACCATCGGTCGCAATCTTGCTGTCAGTTCATGGGATGGTGGAGATGACTGGCACCCTCTCCTTCGGGAGAGTTTGTCGCCATTAGCCTTATGGGTTGCCCCAACGGCTTATGCTGACGAGAGATCGAAACTTCAAGATGAAGTTCCTTTTAGAGGATTCGGAGGAGGGCGTGACCCGAAAGAGGGAGGCGGCGCCAGCCGTATTCGAAGCAGTCAGAGGCAAGACCTCAAAACTATCCTTCGTCAGTCGGGCAAATCTGCGCTATCATGAAATTCAATCTTATTGTCCAAAACGAATTTCCCAGTTGCGGTCGAACCTAAAAATGGTAGAATGGAAATCCGGCAGCGCCATAAGGGGGCTGTCCAATGTTTGATGGAGCCTGTATCCCCTAATGCCAAAAGCAGATGTTTTGTTGATTGAGAGTGGTCGTGCAAACGCTCCTTCATTCGCTCCTGCCCTTGAACGCAAAGGATACGAAGTTCAAGTACATCACAAAATAGAGAAAGCTGTATCTTCGGCGAAGAAAACCACTCCTGATCTTTTGGTTCTTGATGCAGCTTCAATGAAAACTTCAGGCACGCGTATGTGCCGGAAGGCTAGAGCGGAACTCGATGGGGTCCCCATCATCCTCGTTTCACCTGAAGACACATTGCCCGATCCCGGTAGCGGAGCAAACCTCACCTTAGTCCATCCTTTCACGCCACGGAAACTGCTGAATCGCGTTGAGCGGATGCTTCCCGGTGATGTTCAGTACACACTCGAAGCCGGGCCGATTAAGCTGAATATCGCTAAAGGGCGCGTACGCTGCATGAAAAAGGAAACGCGCCTCACGCCCAAGTTGACGAAGCTGTTGGAAGTATTTCTACGGAACCCTGGCCGGCTTATGATGAGGAAGACGCTGATCAGAAAAGTCTGGCAAACAGATTACACTGGGGATACGCGCACGCTCGATGTCCACATGAGCTGGCTGCGTAAGGCGATTGAAG
>DAOWMX010000031.1 GCA_030642885.1 Anaerolineales bacterium
GCCCTTTTCCAATCAACAGGGATGCAAGCCATGCAGAGGGGACATTCGCCCCGGTTATGGTTATCCAGAAGACGAGAGCAAATAGCAGGATCATGACCGGGAAGCCCCAGAACCGGTGAGTCACAATCTTATCGATTGTCCGGTCGAGATCAAACTTCGGACTCTCTTCGGGGCGGCTCACCGCCCGATCGGCAATGCTCGCCGCGTCAGTGTATATGGCCTCGGTGAGCGCTTCGTGCACGTTGCTGCCCACCTCCAACCGAAGTGTCTGGGCAGATTTTAAGAGTTTCTCAGGAGATGCCGATCTCGCGTCGCTCATGATAGCGCTCCCTGCTTCCGCCCTATCTCCGCGCTCGAGATCTCATTGTCTGTTTGTCTTAAGCTGCCCAATTCGCCTTTGTTAATAGCCTCGATGATTCGTTTGTCTCCATCGAGGAGACGCATTGCCACCCAACGAGGGTTTGGCAGATCCGGATAGACTGCTCTCACTTCTTTGGTTAAAGTCTTGATAGAGTCCTCCATGGCGCGCGGTAGCGCCTGGATTCTGTGCGGCCGATAGGCGAACTTGCCAGAGGCAACCTCACTGATCGTTGCCACCAATTCGTCCAGCCCCTCGCCATAACGAGCCGATGTGGGCACAACAGGAACCCCCAGGTCACGCGAAAGGCGGCGTTCATCCACTTCCAATCCGTGACGGTGCGCCTCATCCATCAAATTTAAACAGATGACCGCCCGATCGGTGATTTCTAATACCTGGATCACCAGATTCAGATTCCGCTCCAATCGAGTTGCGTCCACAACCACCACTGTGACATCCGGTTGACCAAAAAGGATGAAATCTCGGGCGATCTCCTCATCGAGCGAGGTCGATAACAGCGAATACGTACCAGGAAGATCCACTAATTTGAAGCGCTGATCGGCATACTCAAAGCCACCCTCAGCCCGTGTGACCGTTTTTCCGGGCCAATTGCCTGTGTGCTGGCGCAGTCCTGTGAGGTCGTTAAACACGGTGCTTTTCCCGGTATTGGGATTACCGGCCAGTGCGACGACATAATCCCAATCCTTCATGTTGACGCCCAGTTTTAACAGATTCGCAGCATTGTGCACGGGGCAGGTTGCACATTCACTCATCGGAGCCTTCGTTCTCTTATCCACCATCCCACTCACTCCTCATTCAACCCATATGCGGTCAGTCTGGTCGTCTCGCAGAGCGATCAGCGCACCTCGGATTCGATAGGCTTTCGGATCTCCGCCCGGACCAACCAACTCGACGCCCACTTTGGTTCCCGGCAACAAGCCCAAGTCGAGCAACCGTTGACGATCCAGACCACGACATGCCGGGGAAATCGAAAGGACAACGGCCGATTCACCGGACCGTAAATGGCTCAACGGTTTTCCGACGGGCTCCTCAGCCTCCATATCGGGAAGGGCCAAGACGGAGATATTCGCCGCGAGCACAGGAGCCAGGATGTGCTCATCACCCCCGGCCCAGAAGTGCAGCCGTTCTGGTGTCCGTTCGACGAGCCGCAGCAACATGCCTGGATGCAATCCTTCGGCGACGAGCTGAGCGTAGACCACGTCCGGCTCATCCTCAAGGTGTACGATGCGCAGGGGGATGTCAATCTCGGCTGCAGTGAGCGGCTGACCGCCATGATGGACAATCTCGCCATCCGCCGTGGGTATGGGATCCCCATGCGGATCGAGCGTGGGATACCCTAATTTCGCCGAGAGCGCTTCAACCTCATAGGGCGTCAATTCGTGTTCATAACGCTCGGCCAGATCATGCCATTCTCGTTCGCTGTATCCTGTCTCGTCCGCCAGGTATCGTTCCCACATGCGATGTGCGCGTAAAGTATGCAATGCCGACTCGCGCCCCGCGGGCGTCAAGCGGATACCGCCGTTGCTTATTTGAGCCAGATTATGCTCCTCAAGCTCAGATAACGTCGCTGATGCCCTATTGAGATTGACGCCTAATGCGCCGGCAATGCTCTGAATCGATGCCGCTGACCCGCCCATCTCGCAACTGTGTATGTGTTTCAATGCGTCCTCGCGGCGGATGCGGGCGGTCATCCTGCGCCCCCGCTGCCAACGCGCATAAAGGCCGTTCTCCGGCCAAAAAACCCACAGCGCGATAAACAGCAAGCCAATGCCAATTATCAATGATATTAACGAATCACTCATGCCGTTCTCTTTTCCTCTCGGGAGATAGCCTCTGCATCATGGTCGACGCCTATTAGACCTGCTCTTTTGCCCATAACGCCAGGGCACTGATGTTCGTTAACGAATCTCATCATATCGAACCGACTCGACCATTTTAGGAAAAATGGTTGTCCTTATAATAATATTAGTTGAGACTAAATGTCAAGAGGAATGGATTGCATAGAATCACATAACGAACACATTCTGGATGAGCATCATCATGATGAAACCGCCCATTGCTGCCAGCGCGCTCGTTTGCCGCTGCACATCGCTGGCGAGGCTCTCCGGGATCATCTCGCTGAGGACGAGAAAGAACATCGCCCCTGCTGCGAAACCAAAGGCAAAGGGAAGAATGGGCCGAAAAGCAACCACGGCCAGGTAGGCAGGAATCACCGCTATCGGCTGCGGCAAGCTCGAGAATATTGACCAACCAACACACTTCCATCCGCTGACCCCCTCGGCGCTCAGCGGCAGCGAGATTGCGATTCCCTCGGGGATGTTGTGTATTGCGATGGCGATGGTGATGATTATGCCCAGGCTGGTTTCGCCGGATCCGAAAGCTACTCCTATCGCCAGCCCTTCAGGGAAGCTGTGGAAGAACATCGTCCCAAGAACCAATGCAATGCGGTTCCCTCCAGCGCCGCTCACACCGCTGATTGTAAAGTCGTGGTGCGCTATCCGCCGCGAGGCCAGACCGAAGATCAAGGCGCCAACGAGCATGCCGGCAGCCACGATGGTGAATCCGCCATCCTCGATCCCGGGGTAGATCAGGTTAAATACAGACGCCGCAAGCATCATCCCTCCGGCAACCGCCCATGCCAGGTGGGCAAGCCGGGTAGGAAAGCGGCGCACAAAGACGAAGGGCAGCCCACCAAGCCCTGTCGCCAAAGCGGTAATCACCGCTGCCCAGAATGCATTTAATAGGGATGTCTCCATTTCAACCCACCTTTTTTTCCATTACTTGCGCCCATACATTCAATGCCTTTTAATGCTCGGGGTCCAATTTTGAAATTAAATATTTCTTCTCATACGCTAACACAATACTGTTGTCGGCAAATTCCCGCAACCCGCTCTCGTGTGATGGGAGAGGGCAGAAAAGGTTGGCCGTGGCAATGGTAACAACGCCGCCAGTTGCGCCCTTCATATTAATCCAACCCGGAATTTCGCTTACCCTCTTTTGGACAAAGAGAATTAACATCACTTCCATCACCGCCCGAATTCGAACGGAGAGGTCTTGGGATTAGTTTTTATTTCCCATCCTCATCACTATCTCCTTGAAAAATTGATCCTTTGAGTTTTGTGGGGTTAGCTCACAGGGGAGTGCGTCATACATGCATTGGCGGGATTAGCCTACTCGTTTGAACACCGGCAACTTTCAGCGCACAGATTTCACAACATCAGCTTGCTGGTGTACCATAATAACTAGTATTAATTCTGGGTGCGGGTCAACCACCCGCCGCTCGAAGCCACATATTACAAACGTGGATTTCACCGCTGGGCCTGGCTGGTCGTGTTCTTGCTGGGCGGCGTGTTGATGATTTATGGAGGGGCGCAGGACTTGACGCTCTTCTTTGCCCCCGAGGGAAACCTGGCGCCTGTGCCGCCGTGGCATCCGGTTCTGCCCCTCGGGGGACTGGTCTGTGGGCTGATCGCGCTGGCCTCTGCATGGTTGAATCTCGTCTGGGGTTGGCGCCTGCGGCGCGCTGAAGGCAACGATGAATTGCGGCTGGCGCGCTGGGTAGCTATCGTCAGCGGAGCGGCGGTGATCGCTCGATTGGATCCAGCGGTTAGTATGGCTTTGGCAGCCTGATGGCGCTGCTGGCTGGCGTCAGGTTGATGAGATGTCCTCAAAGATAAAAAGAAGTTCACTCACTTATAGCATCGGCGCGGTAGTGCTGATTGCCGGTTTACTAGCCGGTTGTGCTGCCCCAACTCGTGCCGCCAGTCTGACCCCCACTGTCACCGACGGCGCTCTCGCCCGCGGGCCGTACCTCCAATCGGTGACATCCGACTCGATCATCATTGTCTGAGAGACTGAGGGCTCCACTAGCGGGGAGGTCCTCTACGGGGAGACGGATGAGTACGGTTCAAGCGTGACCGACCCAGTGGTGGGCACAAGCCACGCCATCACCCTCGCAAACCTGACGCCCTACACCACTTATCACTACCGGGTGGAGGAAGATGGGGTTCCGCTGAGCGCAGACGCGGCCTTTCTTACTGCCGCTGGTCCCGATCAAACCAAGTTCACTTTCGCTGCCCTTGGGGACACCCACACGGGGCATCAAATCCACCAGGAAGTAGTGGACAGAATCGCGGCGATGGAACCCGATTTTGCGCTGCATACTGGCGACCTGGTGTACAAGGGCAGTGAGTTCCCTTATTGGGAGACTTTTTTCGAGATCGAGGGGGAATTGATGTCCCGCGTACCTCTCTTCCCCGCCTTAGGAAATCATGAGCAAAATCATCAGAACTACTTTGACCTTTTCTACCTGCCAGGTAACGAGCGCTGGTATACATTCGATTACGGGAACGCGCGTTTCATTTGCTTGCAGGTGGATGGCAAGGTGGACTATGGACCGGGGAGCGAACAGTACGACTGGTTGGAGAGGGAGTTGGCGGCCAATACGCAACCCTGGCTCTTCGTCAATTTTCACATCCCGCCTTACACTTCAATACGACGGGATGAATCCGACATCGAACACGATGTGCGAGAGGCGCTAGCCCCACTCTTCGAGCAATACGGGGTAGATGTGGTGTTTACTGGTCATAATCACAACTATGAACGCAACGAAGTTAATGGCGTCACCTATATTGTCACCGGCGGGGGAGGCGCTCCGGCGCTTTACAAGACAGAAGAGTCGGAACTAACACGGGAGGCCTTTGAGGTTGTATACCATTTTGTGCTGCTGGAAATTGACGGCAATCACCTGGAGGCAAAAGTAACATCCAACCAGGGCAGGATACTCGACGAATTCGAGCGTACGGGTCCATAATTTCGGACATCCCTGGCCAACTGGGTCAGCGGCTGCTATTGGCTGAAACTCTCATCATTCCGCCAGGCGAGATTCGAGAAGTAGAGAATCAACGCTCCTTGAACGATGGGAAAGATCGGGTACCACCAAATCCCGTTTTGATCGGGATGCCCCTGTATTACATGCACCAAAATCCAGTTGACTAATTCCTGCGCAAGGCAATCGGCTTTGGTAGCTTTGGTTTATCTCAATCGATGGGGTTTAGCGGTCAGCCCAGATCGCACATCAACGAAGCTTAAGGCTGACAGGGCAATGGTCCGAGCCGAAGACATCGGGATGTATCTCGGCAGAGACGATTTTTTCTGAGAGATCCGCGCTGACAAAGAAATAGTCCAGGCGCCAACCCACGTTGCGCTCGCGCGCTCCGCCCCAATAAGCCCACCAGCTATACGCGACACGCTCGGGGTGCTGTTCGCGGAAGGTGTCGATGAAGCCTTGCTCGACGACCGCATCGATCCACTCCCGCTCGATGGGCAGGAAACCGGTCGATTTCTGGTTCTGTTTAGGGCGAGCCAGGTCGATCTCACGATGAGCCGTGTTTATATCCCCACAGAATATTACGCTGCGACCGTCGGCTCGCAGAGCATTGCAGGTATCGAGCAGCGCTTTTTTATACGCCATTTTGAACGGGACCCGACCGTGGTCGCGGGAGCCGTTAGGAACATAGGTCGTCAGCAGGACAAAGTCATCGAAGTCCGCCAGGATGGTTCGTCCCTCGCAGTCGAATTCCTCTAGCCCAAGGCCCAGCTGCACGCTCAGCGGTTCAGTGCGGGTGTAGAGGGCGACCCCGCTGTACCCCTTGCGCTCCGCCGATGACCAATAAGACCGGTAGCCCTCTGGCTCGAGCAGCTCAGGATCCAACTGCTCGGGCTGGGCTTTTGTCTCCTGGATGCAAATAACATCCGGGCGAATCCTGGTCACCCACTCCAAGAATCCTTTTTTCTGCGCCGCGCGTATGCCGTTGACGTTCCAGGAAAACAGGTTCATTATGCCCGATCTCGATCTCTTGCTTCCCAGCAAGTTCCGTACTCATCAGGGAGTTCCCACCCTTCGTGCGGAACAAGACAAAATCGTCGTCCATCCAATGGGAGAACAATACACAGACCTTGTGCTGGACATTGCTCACAGAGTCCATCACGACTCAGCTCCACCAACCGCCCTGACCTCACCAGCGTTTCAAGCATGCCCTCAACCACGGCGAGGTCTTTGCCGAACGTACTTGCCAGTTCACGGCTCGATAGAGGGCGTCGTTCACGATCAAATTCCGCCAGGATTCGCGCCAGAATAGATGTTTTCTGTGCCCCGCTCATGTCAAACCCAACAAACGGCCCAGTTGAAAGACAAGCGTCGCCACGAGCCAGGCCATCCCGGTCTGGCTTACCGCGGAAAAGAGAGCCCATCTCCCACCAAATTCGGCGCGGATCGCACCCAGCGTGGCCACACAGGGCGTGTAAAGTGAGACAAATACGATGAACGTCAGGGCGGAAAGAGGCGTGAAGGAGCTTTGTAATGCAAAACTGAGCGCCGTGCCACCTTCTTCTCTCTCTCCTTCACCTCCGAATAGCTGGACTCCGGGAGTGATGGCATCTAATAACCGCTCTCCCGCGCTAATCGTAGCCCCAATAAAACCTTTTCCAATATCTAACAGATCCTGAAGCAGATCGATCTCGCTTTCTGCTTCGGCCTCTACGGGCTCATCCAGATAGATCTGTGTCATCGTTGCGATCACAAGCTCTTTGGCGATCATGCCCGTTAAGAGCGATCCTGAAGCCTCCCAGGTCCCAAAACCTGCTGGTTCCAGCGCGGGGGCGACAAAACCACTGACTTGCCCAAATACACTCTGCTCCAACCCGGGGGCTTTCGGTGGAACGTTCAGAAGCAGCCACACCACCATGGATGCAGCCAGGATAAGTGTCCCTGCGTTGCGCAGAAATTCGCCCGTCCTTAACGACACATGGATCCACAAATTACTCAATCTTGGCAGGCGATAAGAGGGCAGTTCCATCAGGAAAGTCGTTTCTTCAGAAGATCGAAGCAGCGTCCGCGAGTAGAAAAATCCCAACAAGACCGCCATGGCAATTCCAAGCGCATATAAACCCCAAATGATCCAATCCGCGCTTCGACCAAAGAAAGCCATCCCAAACACAACATACACTGGAAGCCGCGCGGCGCACGACATGAAGGGTACCAGCAACGCAGTGAGCAGGCGGTCGCGGCGGCTCTCGAGCGTCCGCGTGGCATAAATCCCCGGGACCGCGCAACCAAAGCCAAGAATTAATGGCACGAAGCTCTTTCCGTTTAATCCCAAGAATGAGAGGAAGCGATTCATCACAAATGCAACTCGCGCCATATACCCGCTATCCTCGAGCAAGCCAATAAAGAAAAACAGGACTACGAGACCAGGAATAAAGACCAACACGCCACCAACACCAGCGATCGCCCCATCCAAGATCAGCCCGCGCAACCAGGTGGAGGCGCCAATTAAAGAAAGTAAGGCTCCTGCCCAGTTTGTAATCGGTCCTGAAATCACCGCGTCGATCCACTCCAGGTACGGCTCTGAGACATTCACAACCAGGCTGAAGACCAGGTACATCACTATCATAAATATCGGAATTCCCAGCCACGGATGTGTGACAACCCGGTCTACCCGCTCTGCGCGCGTGCGGGCAGATTCCTTTGGGCGAGTGAGTGACTGTTCCACGATCTTGCCCACACGCTCATAGCGCCTGTCAGCAATGGCAATATCCAGTCCTTCAGGGACCTGCTCCTCTAGCCGCTTCCGGATCGAAAGAACCTGTGCCAGCACAACACGGGCATCTTCGACGCCGAGAAAATGTTCGATAAGGTCTGTCTCCCCTTCAAGCACCTTTACGGCAAGCCAGCGCGGTTTAATTTGATCCGGAAGTATGAAGCGCTCTTCGATGAGCGCTCTCAGGTTCTCGATTTCAGGCTCGATCACAGGTCCATAATCGATCTGAAAAACAGGTTGGGAATCAGGGTTGGTCATACAATAAGGTCCGGTGCTCGTTTTTTGATTGTTGTTTCGAATAAAGTAGTATCTCCTCTTTTAATTCTTCAATGCCCTTGCCTCGAGCGGCTACCATCCTGATCACCGGGACACCACCCAACCCGGCTGACAATTCGTCGCTATTAATCTCGAAACCAATCGTGTCAGCCATATCCGTCATGTTTAAAGCTACGATCACTGGAAGCTGCAGCTCAAGGATCTGTACTACAAGATATAAATTCCGCTCCAGGTTTGAGGCATCTACCACAACCACAACGACGTCTGCTTTCCCTTCAAGTAAAAAGTCGCGCGCCACAATCTCCTCTTCGGAATACGCCGCAAGGCTATACGTCCCCGGAAGGTCCACGACCTCTATCCACATGCCAGCGTGTTTGTACCAACCGCTTTTGCGTTCGATCGTTTTACCAGGCCAATTCCCGGTATGCTGCCGCGAACCGGTGAGCCGATTAAATACTGTGGTTTTTCCGGCATTCGGGTTTCCCGCTAAAGCAATTGTCAGATCCGTATTACGTCTCATCTTCATCTCTGCCGGGTTGCATCGAATTAACATCATCGAGTGAAGTGTTTCTCCCCCGTTGAGATCGTCCGCTTCTCCTTCCGCGACCTTTAGGTCCGCCTCTACGCCCCCAGCGGCGCCGGCCTCTCCGCCAATGTAAAAACTCAGGCATCGGCTCCAGCGGGGTGACGAACAATTGATGAGCCACCCTGCGATCAACCGCCAACTGTGATCCGCGCACCCGCAGCAACAGCGGTTGCCCAGGATCCGACTGAACAACCGTGATCTCTGTGCCCGGGTTTATTCCCAATTCTGCCAAGCGCCGAGAGCGGCGACAATGGCGCGCAAATCCAACCATGCGCACCCGTCCACCCGGCGGCACTTCGCTGAGAGGCCTATTGCTAAATTTGCGTTCTGTTTCTGTGCTCAACACTCACTCCGTTTCGTTGTCGTTCACCAACTCGATAAGGATATGCTCTGCCACTTCACGACCCAGAACCTGCTTCTCTCCATCCAACAAGACCGAACGCGGTCCATCATACGGAGCGATCTCCTCGATGCGAACGCGGCTGCCGGGTCGAACTGCACGAGCATCAAGATAATCCAGCATCTCACCATCCTCCTCGCGGATACACAGGACGACTCCCTCCTGCCCGACGTCGAGATCAGAAAGTGGTGTCGTCTCCCTAACTTCAAGAACACCCTGCGCCGGCGGTATGGGGTTGCCATGCGGGCAAAATGAAGGGAAACCAAGGTGCTTATCTAGCGCATCCGTCAATGCATCCTCGCTAACGTGCTCCAATTGGCAGGCAAAATCATGGACTTGTTTCCAGGGAAGGCCGAGATGCTCCGCCAGAAAACATTCCCACAATCGGTGCCGCCGCAGGATACTTTCCGCCCGGTTCAGACCATCATCGGTCAGCCGCACACCCTTGTATGGTGTGTGCTCGAGCAAACCGCGGCCCTGAAGCCTGTGCACCATCTCGCTCGCGGAAACCGTCGAGATACTGAGCCGCTCGGCGATATATGTGACCGGAACGAGATTCCCATGACGAGAAATCTCGGCGATTGTCTTTAGATACATCTCTTCGCTCTCGGCAAAATTGTGCAACTCTTTCATGCTGCTTCCCCTGAATAATTAACTTCCCATCCCTAAAATCGAGATTCTCATAATTAGGATGCCCTTATATTAACTCAAAAGGCCGCCCTGACAATATGACGGGTGTCATATGCCAGCAGCGACGTCTATCACAGCAAAAATAGCCACGCACTCGTCCCTGGATTGTTTTCTTAAAGCCGGTTGATAAATTACGTTACGCGACTTTGGATTCGTCCATCTCCTCTGCCCGCGTAAAAAGATCCGGCCAAGAGCTGAGATCACCTGCTAACGTCTAGGGACTTGGGGGTTGGGTCAGGTCTACCGGGGTAGGAGTCGGCTCGATCACGAAGCCGGTTCTGCCGTGGAAGGTCAGGAAGTTTACCCTGCCGGGGAGAAGCAGGAATTGAGCCGTGAACGGCCGCCCCACAAAATCAATTCTGACTTCATACGGGCCTGCGGGGAGGTCGCTGATCACAAAATTCTCGTTGTAATAATCGTCCGAGTGTACTGTGCCTTCGGCATAGGTCCATACGTCCCAACGCTGGTCTGTTTCAAGAGATCGAATCTGGACCAACTGCTCGCGAAGATCCCCGCCAAAAGAATTCTCGATACGACCCGCCAGGACTCCCCACCCCTCTGGAGGAACCATCCACAACTCGGGATTGCGAGTGTTGAAGTAGCGATTCTCTCCCAGTCGAATTTCAAAATGAAGATGAGGGCCTGTAGCGTGTCCTGTTTCACCTACCGTGCCCAGCAAATCTCCCATCTTCACGCGTTCCCCGCTCCAAACCGAGATCGAGCCTAGATGGGCATATACAGTGTAAAGTTGCTGCCCCTCATAACCGAAGTCGTGGCGGACCGCTATTGCAAGACCATACGGGTCCGTAGGGTCTTCAAGCCCACGGTACAGCCCATACCCGGCCCAGATCACCTCTCCGGAGCCAGCCGCCAACACCTGTGTGCCCCGCTCTGCACCCATATCAACCCCTGTATGCATACTCTCCGCACCGAACAATGTGCTGCCGTATCGGTATTTCGCGTTCGGCCAATTGACCTCCCCCGAAGGGATGGGGCGACCGAAGAAAAAATGGTCCTGCGGTTGTACGGCCCAGGGGACAGGGTACGGCGGGGGACGCCAGGTTACTTCGGGCTCTGGAGCTGTCGTCGGGAAAACTAGAGGCCGCGGCGCGGCGGGGATAGGGGCTTCCCGTCGGGCTCCTTCTACGCTCTGTGGGGTCACCAGTAACTCAACCTCAATCGTCGCGGTTGGCGTAACACGCGGCTCAGGGTTACCCATCTCGGCCGAAACATCAGGAGACATACAAGCGCCCAACAGCAACCCAATAAATAGGCTGATGATTACGCAGCGGTATATCACTCTGTGCTTCATTCGGATATTTACCTTAACAGCCGGGGGCCCTATCAAACCCGCCTCTACATCTTGCGTCACGGGCGAGATTATCCCAATAGGAATCCTGGCATAGCGATCTCGGTTTAATTCACGACGCTTGATACAACCTGTCACCATCGATTCATGCGAGAATCATGCAAGAACAATGCCACGTTAGGGAGGGGGTTCGGATGTCTCTATTTCACAAGTTGGATCGAATTATTAAATAGTCCTGTGCGTGGAAAACTGGTTATGACTCTCTCATCAACTCTTCGATGACGAGATCGGTTGTTTACTCGTCGTCTTGACCGTGATCATCTGCGCTGATATGATCACGCGCCGGAGATCTTCAGAAAATGCGCCCGCGTGACATTTACTCTGACTCAGAAAGCATAACCCCCATCGCCAGCCGAATCAGCATCCTCCTGGTGAGTGTTTTCCTCATTTTTACGGTGAGCTGCTCAACGGGGTCAACCGCAGAAACCCTTCCCCCCGGTACCGCTCCTGGCGATGAAACCGCAACCGTAGAGAAAGCAACTTCAAATACCTTAAGCACGATAAATCCCGAAATACTGCCTTCCTTCGACCCTCCTGGAGAGACCAGCTACATTTACCGTAAAGCCGATCTGCATACGATCATCCCTGACCGACCACGATTCGATATTCTAAAATATCTAGTTCAAGAAGGCGACACTTTATTCGGCATCGCCGAAAAATATGGCCTTAAAGCGGAGTCTATCTTATGGGGGAACTGGTACACACTCGAGCAAGATCCGCATACATTAAAGCCGGGTCAGGAACTAAATATTCCACCCATCGATGGCGTCCTTTACTCCTGGTCGGAGGGCGATAATATCTCAAAGGTAGCGGATACTTTTCACGCCGAACCGGAGGCGATCATCGAGTGGCCGGGGAATAACATCGGCTTCGATGTGGATTTCGCCGATCCGGGCATTGAGGATGGCTCGCTCATCCTCATAACCGGTGGGCGCCGCGATGCGCCGACATGGCAGATGATCACCATCACTCGCGCCAACCCGGCTGCGGCCAGCATCTTAGGTCCGGGATTCTGCGGCTCCGTATCCAACGGTCCGATTGGGACGGGCGTATTCGACTGGCCGACTTCCTCCCGATGGATCTCGGGTTACAACTACATCCCTGGCGTCCATGAAGCGATTGACATTGGAGGCGCCATCGGACATGGCATTTTCGCCTCCGATAATGGTGTTGTAGTTTATTCGGGATGGAATAATTATGGCTATGGCTACGTTGTTGTGATCGACCACGGCAACGGCTGGCAGACCCTCTATGCCACCTCAATACGATCAACGTCGGCTGCGGTCAAGCTGTCTTCAAGGGTGGCACAATCGGAACGATGGGGATAACCGGGAACTCGTCTGGCCCCCACTTGCACTTCGAAATGCGCAGCGAGGTCTGGGGTCGGGTAAACCC
>DAOWMX010000025.1 GCA_030642885.1 Anaerolineales bacterium
CAGCTGGCGATCGGCCAGAGTGCTCTTCTGGTGACGCCTCTCCAGGTTGCCCGTTATGCTGCTGCGATAGGGAATGGGGGGACGCTTTATCGTCCGCAGCTGGTGTTGGCGATAGAGAATGCCGAGGGCGATGTCCTGCACGAGTTCGTGCCAGATCCAGCGGCGCAGCTTCCGGTGGGTCCGGAGAATATTGCGGCGATCCAGGAGGCGATGGTAAACGTTGTCAATAAGTCCGGAGCAACCGCTTACCGTAAGTTCCTTGGTCTCAACCTCAATGTCGCCGGGAAGACGGGCACTGCATCTACGGATGGCGCGGGCGATCCGCATGCCTGGTTCACTGGTTACACCTACGAGGAGAGAGAGGATAAACCCGATATCGCCATCGCGGTTATCCTGGAGAATCAGGGCGAAGGGTCGGATTGGGCCGCACCGGTCTTTCGACGAATCGTCGAGACGTATTTCAAGGGTCGACCGCTCACGCTCTACCCCTGGGAATCTCGTATCTGGGTTGAAAGGACTCCAGAGCCGGATGAAGAAGCCGAGGAAACTCCGGAGCCATGAGATATGCCTGAAGCCGATCTTCTCCCCGGGCTGATTGTTAAAGCCCAATCCGGTTTTTTCGACGTTGAAACCGAGCAGGGGGTCATACCCTCGAAGTTGCGTGGCAGGCTCATGAAGGAACGGATGGAGAGCGATGCCGCTGCGCTCGGCGATCGTGTTTTGATAAGCAAGCAGACGGATGGCTTGGGGACGATCGAGGCCGTAGAGGAGCGTGTGCGTGTCCTCTCCCGCAAGTCACCGGGTCGCTCGGAGATCGAACAAGTTCTGGTTGCGAATCCGGATCAAGCAGTCTTCGTCTTCTCGTGCGCCGACCCTGACCCAAATTTTCGAATGCTGGATCGCTTGCTCGTTGTTGCCGAGCGGGAAGGAATTCCAGCTTTGATCTGCGCTAATAAGATCGACCTGGTTGTCCCGCGCACTGCCAAGCAAGCCTTCGGTATTTACCCGAAGCTCGGTTACCCGGTTTATTACACCTCCGCCAAGACCGGCAAGGGCGTTCGCTCCGTTCGCAGGGCCATGCAAGGAAAGATCTCAGTTCTGGCGGGTCCTTCGGGCGTAGGAAAGACAAGCCTGCTTAATAAAATCCAACCCGGATTGGGGTTGCACACGAGGGAGATAAGTCAAGCCACCGGGAGAGGGCGGCACACGACGGTCGTCCCCGAGCTCTTGAAGCTTGAGGGGGGGGGCTATGTGGCAGATACCCCTGGGCTGAAGGCTTTTGCCCTCTGGGACATCGAGCCGGAAGAGCTCGACGCCTATTTTCCAGAGATCCGAGTGCTCGTAGCTGGGTGCGAGTTCAGCGATTGCACTCATACCCATGAACCTGGCTGTGCTGTGATTGTTGCTCTTGAAAATGGAGAGATCGATCCGGAACGCTACGATTCCTACTTGCGCATGCGCTCTGGAGCCCTCGAGTAGATAGTACCCCGGTCCTGTTGCGCCAAACGAGAGAAGTATCTAAGCTTGTAGATGGTTCGTATAGTCAAGAAAGGGGCTCCTCCATCAGGATACGCCGCGTCCTGCCCTATTGCATTGTTTTAATACTGCTGCTTGGCATTGGGCTGCCAGTTATGGCCCAGAGCTTGTCTGGTCGGTATTACTCTGAGACCGGGCACACACTCGATGCCGAGTTCGTTGAGTATTTCGACAACCATGGTGGTCTGGGTATTCTCGGTTTCCCCATAACGGATGCTTTTATGGATTACTGGACTGGATTGGTGATCCAATACACCCAGAACGGCCGGATGGAGCTTTTCCCAGATCCAGAATCTGATGAGATGCAGGTCCGCCTGAAGGAATTGGGAATTTTGTTTGTCGGCGACCGGGCATTGGACGTCGCTGATCCACTCTCTATCAGGTCCAACGCTGACTGTGAGTTCTACTCGCTTACGGGCCATAGTATCTGTTTCATGTTCCTGGATTTCTACCATGAGCATGGCGGCCCTGAACTTTTTGGCTACCCGGTATCAGAATTCACTATTGAAAACGATCGCCTGGTTCAATACTTCCAGGGATTTCGTCTGGATTGGTATCCGGAAAACCCGCCAGGGCAGCAAGTACTGGTGGCGCCTCTCGGGCGGGTTCACTTTGAGGTGATGGATTACAACGACGACCTCCTGCGGCCAAAAGCTCCCAGCAATGCCATGATGTACGAGGTGGTAGAACTCCAACCACATGCTTCTGTGGCAAAACCCATCACCGGAAGTTCAGATACGCAGTTGGTGTATGTCGTCGTCCGTGATCAGAATCTCCTACCGGTCTCATCTGCGGCGGTGACCCTTGTTGCGCATTTCCCTGATGAGGCGCGCACGCTCGTTTTCCCACCTACCGACGAAGCCGGTATCACCCAACTCGAAATTGAATTTGAGGGGCAGACGCCCGGTGTGCAGGTTGATTTGGATATCTACGTTTCATCGGGAACCGTTCTCACCAGGACGAGCGACTCCTTCCGCATCTGGTGGTGATCCCCAAACGAATACAACAGGCGCCCACAACCATGGGCGTTTTTTTATCCCATGGGGATGCGGGGTTCGTGAGATGTGGCAGGCCGGTACAGGGGGCAGCCCAATAGCCTTCAGGGGGTTGTAGAGTTAAACACAGGTGTGCACCCGAATTTTTGACCACCTTGAGATGCGTGTGTTAAACCTCCCGCAGGTTCGAAACCTGCGGGAGGTTAGATTAGCGCTGGTCCTGGAGGTTCTGCCCTGGGCGGAGAAAGCAAAGCAAATTCAATAGGTTGCCCATGCAATTTTGGTGAGGGTATAAAAAAAGATGTTCAGTTAACGACAGCGGAAAGGTTAGAGCGGTCTGAGGACGCGATCAACGCGAAGCTGCTTGAACCATAATGAGGCGCCGCGTGGCATGGATTCGAGTGCGGCTTCCTGCCAGGCGCGGATGCCAAGGCCCTGAACTGTTTGCGGTCGATAACCGACAGCCCGCCAGGCGCCGACGTGTTGGGCGAGGTAGGGCGGAAGGAAGAGCAGCGAGGCTTCACTCTGAAGTTCTATAGACGCGGTCTCAACCTCATCCATTAATGCGGGGATGGCTTCATCAATGGCCAGACCGGATACGAAGTAAAGCTCATCGATACGAGTGATCAGGTTCTCGACCTGCCAGCCGGCGATGCCGGCAATCTCGTCTTCACGAATAATTAATAGGAACGCTTTCTCACCGAAAGCGGCCATGACATCCTGGCGGGTCATGCGTTTTTTGCCGTGGGTGACGTGGGTGATGAAGCGAGCGATGTCATCCGCATCTTGTGGTCGCCCGCGGCGGACGATAAGGTCGCCGGGTTGGACGACGGGGGGCTCGGGCAGCAAAGGTTCTTCGGGTTTGGGCAGTTTCCCCCATGCTTCCTGGACCTGATCCCAGGTGTTTTCGAAAGAGCCATTATTACGGATCATCGTCTTGGCGGCGCGAAGCTTGAGCGCCTGAGGTGATTGTGCCGCGATCCTCTGCCTCGCAGCTGCCTCTGGCATCTTGCGTTTATGCATCAAGCGGGCGATTTGTAGTTCAGCCGGCGCATCAACAACCCAGATCGTATCACAGCCAGCTGCAAGATCTGATTCGAGAAGTTTGATTGCTTCTATGACGACGACGCTTTGTTTGGCCCGACGAATGAGAAGGTCGATCGCTTGTGCGACGAGGGGGTGAACAATCACTTCCAATCGTTCCAGGGCCATCGGATCAGAGAAGGCAATCTTCGCTAATTTCTGGCGGTCGATCTGTCCCTCTTCGTCGAGAGCCCATTCCCCGAAAGCTCGAAGAACAAGCGGGTAACCGGGAGCGCCTTTTGCTATGGCGCGATGCGCGAGAGCGTCGGCGTCGATACCATAGCCGCCAAGGTGTTCGAGCATCTTGCGTACGACGCTCTTGCCTGTTGCGATATTTCCGGTTAGACCGATGACGTACTTACTAGGCCAACGACTCACTTACCCGCCTCCAATGCATTTCCGTGAAATTGATTTTAGTCTCTGGCAATGGGCTTGTCAAAGAAGTCGATCTTAATGAAGTCGTGTTTGATATACCTGTGAGCCGACTGCCAGATATAGATCGTTGGGCGGTCCGAGGGTCATAGCGGAGATCTCCTCTTCAAAAGGCTCCTTGGGCATGAATTGTCCCTGATAAACAAGACGCAAACTGTAATGGAATACGCTATTGCTGAGCAGGTCGAGGAAGTATAGGGAAGGTTCTGGCGGAGGGGAATAGTCAAGCTCAACGGGAACCGCTCCTGGAATCTGCGCGGTCGGCTCTCTCCCTGGTCGATTGTCTAGGAAGTAGGGTTGCGGATCACATTCGACACGTATCCTGCCGCCTTCATCCGCTGATCCGGTAACGGTGCGGCGACAACGGTCCATCCGGCCATCCGCATAGAGGATAATCAGTTCGTCATGCGCCATGGCTAGATCTATAGCCCCTTTAAGCTCACGCACATCTTCAACGAAGAACATTTCAGGAACGCCGCTGAAGAAACCGCCTGCGGCTTCATAGATCCACACTGCGTTCATCACCGGGTCGAGCACATATAGGCTGTCCCCATAAACGTCTATCGCCTGTATCCGGCCCCAACCGATGTCTGGCGGGGTGAGCTGTGCGATAGCGGGCTGACGGTCGGGGGCGCAGTAGAGCAACGTTCCGTCATTATCTATCGTCACCACGCCTTCCATACCAAGGGCGCCGGGCGCGGGCTGCAGAACGAAGTCAATGGGGGCTGCCAGTTCCTGCGAGATAGTCGCAGTGCCCAGGCATTCAAAAGTCGTATCGATCTCATAGCCTCGCTCGGGTGCACCCCAGGCATGTCGGATGATTTCATGCTCGCTATCGAGCACGTATAGATCGGTAGCGGAGGCGGCTATCCCGGTGATTTTGGAATCGGAGCCGAAGCCGCCGCTCACGAGGGGCCGGAAATCGAGTCGGGATACCAGGTTGATGGTGTCAAGCGCCAATTGGACCTGTTCATTAAGCACATCTGATTCCGAACTTGTACCATAGCTCTCCGCCATGCTGAGCATCTTGGCCGCGTTTTCCCACTCGCCGCGTGAAGTCTCGTCAAGCGGGAGGGTTTGGGCGGTCATGACGGATGTCTGCGCTTGATTTATATATGACAGGAATTCTTCTTTACGGCCCTTTCTAACGTAGACCAGCGAGGCAATGGTCACAATAATTATTGGTATGGCGATGGCGGTGCCGACAAGCATTTGGCGGGATAACGCATCAGGATGGAGAGGTTCGGAAAAGCCCGGGGCCAGACGATTTAGAGACCGCGATAGGAATGCCAGGGTTCGAGTAGTTAAGGATTTCAAACCGAGCGTAAGAGGGGCGATGTAGTTGCTCAGTTGGACTCGGCGTGTGCCTCGTTTGACCGTCCCGAAGCGTTCCTGTGCGGATCTTTCCGCCTGTAGTGACGTCTCCCCGGAGGGCGTTGTTGACTGAAAGGATGGTTGGAGACCGGCTCTACCGGGTTGCACGATGCGCGCCAAGAGACCGGTTAAGTCGTAGGTGCTGGCGGCGACGAGGCGGTCGATTGCTTGCTCGAGGTCGAGCGTTGCCAGGCCGGAAAGGGTTGCGTCGGACCACAAATCGCTTGGCGTAGTCGTAAGGATGAGAAGATCGTTGGGCTGTGATTCGAAGTGATAGAAGCGGATGTGAGGCGCCAGGCTGATTCCAAGAGGCCGCTCCGAAGCCTCCTCCGAGCTTTGACGGTTGACTGCGCCAGGGCGTACGAGGATTACCTGCCCGACCCCGCTCTGACCAAAATAGAGGTCTTTGCCGCGCAAGACAGCGCTCATCAGGTTGCCTTGATAATTCGTAGGTTCAGACTCATCCTGATTGGTGTCTACTAGCTGGTCGTTTACCAACGCAGCCGCTTCGCGCAGGGCGGAGGTTACAGAACCTGGCGTGCCGTAATAAGCGTCAGCTGCCATGCGAACGAGATGGTCAAGATAACCAGGCGAGACGGGACGGGAGGATTGCAGCGAGAGATTTAATAGGAGGAAATCATCTCCGCGCCCGCGTGCAGATCGTCGCGGTGCGGTTAACGCGAGAGTTCCTGGGGGGGAAGTCAGGCGAGCTGCGCCGCCGGCGATATGAATTAGAGCGATATCTGTTTCGAACGTTTGCGCCATGGCATTTATTGTACCGAAACGGGTTAGACGATGCAATCAACGATGCAAGAACATTGCCGCGGCTGGTACAATCCTAGCTATTCCGCAAAGACATCCTCATGATGAAAATCCAGTTCCTTCACTCAGACCAATCCTTCTCCGAACTATCTGATATTTGGGAAGCGCTGCTTAGCCGCTCGGGCACGAATACGCCATTCCAGCAACCAGGTTATTTGGAGGCGTGGTGGTCGACGATGGGGGGCGGCGAGTGGGATGATGGAGAACTTTGGCTTGGGGTGGGAAGTGTGGATGGCGGCGAGGTTGCAGGGATAGCCCCGTTATTTTTTAAAAAAGATCGAAAGGGTCGCCCTTCGATCCTAAATATAGGAAGCGTAGAAGTTTCTGATTATCTGGATTTCATCGTTTCTGAATCCGCCACAGAGGAATTCGTCGATGCGCTGCTGGGATCCTTAGATGTTGAAGGACCAGAAGGATGGGAGGTTCTCGATCTCTATAATCTCCCTGAGGGATCATCTACGGTGCAAGCGCTGCAACGCTCGGCGGAGAACCGCGGGTGGCGAGTTGAAATGGAGCGAATCTCGCCAGTGCCTTTCGTGGCACTTGCGGATACCTGGGATGCTTATCTCCAGTCGCTAAACAGCAAACGACGCAAAGAAGTCAAACGCAAACTCAGGCGGGCGGAAGAATATCCGGCACGCGTTAGTTGGCGGATTGTCGACGGAGATGCGCTGATTGAACCCGAGATCGATCTTTTTCTCGGGCTTATGCAGAGCGACGCGGAGAAACAAGTATTCCTCACGGATAGGATGCTGGAATTCTTCCGCCGTCTGGCTCTGACCGCTCATAAGCGAGGTTGGCTTCAACTAGCTTTTCTTGAGGTCGGAGGGGAACCTGTATTTGGCTACATGAATTTCGATTACGATGATAAGCTCTGGATTTACAATTCCGGCTTCAACCCCTCGCATTATGAACTCTCCCCGGGCTGGGTTTTAATGGCCCATCTAATTCGTTGGGCGATTGACCATGGCCGGACAGAGGTCGATTTCCTGCGCGGCGATGAGGATTACAAGTACCGTCTCGGAGGCGTCGACCGCCATATCGTCCGTCTGACAATCGAGCGCTAAACACTGCGCAAGAGAACTGGATGCACATGCAGAGACGAACCCTCGCAATCTTGGCTGGTCTGCTGGCGGTATTCTTCTGGGGGGCGTCCTTCGTCGCCATCAAAATCGCACTAACACAGTCTCAACCGATCACGCTCATCGTTATCCGATTGGGAATCGGTCTCTGCGTCTTGTACCCGATCGCCTGGATGCGTGGTGCCCTCGGAGGCCTGTCTCTGAGAGATCACATCCTTATGAGCCTGCTGGGGGTGATCGGCGTCGCCGGACATCAGTGGCTGCAGGCGGAGGGAATGCTTAGCACCAACGCTACTACTGCCTCATGGCTGGCCGCTCTCGCTCCGGTATTTATGGTGATTCTGGCGGGTTTCTTTCTTCGAGAGCGAATCACTCCGGGACAAGTGGTGGGGCTTTGTCTTGCATTATTGGGAGCGCTGCTTGTAGCAATGAGGACCGAGGGACTGGAGATTGGCCAAGGGGACTGGGCTGGTCCCGCATTGCTCGTGGGTTCAGCGCTCGCATGGGCTGCGTATTCCATCGCTGGGAAAGCCATGGCAGGGAGATGTTCCCCTCTTCAGATTGCCGTGTACTCAATGACCTGGGGTTGGCTTTTCAGCCTTAGTTTACTGCTGATCAAGGGAAACTGGTCGGAAGTGATACTGTTCCAATCTGAAGTATGGTGGGCGTTGATCTTCCTGGGCGTGGCAAGCACGGGTTTTGCATATGCGCTTTATTTCTTTGCGCTATCTGGAAGCCAGGCGACGATTATTGCGGCGCTGCAATACCTCGAGCCGCTGATTACGCTGGTTATCGCAATCGTACTTCTTGGTGAGGTTGTTACAACGGTGAGCCTACTCGGGGGCGGACTCATCCTGTTTGGGGTCGCCTGGGTTGAACGCTCGGGAAGGGTTTCGATCGCTCGATATGAATAGGTTAGCTGCGGTGAAGGTTTTCTATGGAGACCACGGCCAGAATCCAAACCACCATAACACGCCGAGCGCCAGCGCGGTGACGAGGATCAGAATCAAACTACTGACTGCGGCAGCAAGCAGGCACCCGAATTTTGAGCGAGGCTTCTCTTGATGCTTGCCCTTCGGCGCCGCGAGTATGACCAGTGTGATGTTGTCGTGGCCGCCGTGCTCCAAAGCAAGATCCAGGAGGAATGCGGCAGCTTCTTCTATGGGCTTTTCTTTAAGAGCTTGGAAGATTTCTAGATCGGTCACCATATCGGTGAGACCGTCTGTACAGAGCAATAAGCGATCCCCTCGCTTCAGGTGCATCCCTTGGTTAGAGATCGCTCGGCTGTCGTTCTCGCCATCCTCCAACGACATGCGAATATCCGGTTCGGGAAGCTGCTTGCCTCCGATATGCCGTCTGATGACGTGTGCTTGCGGGTGGTCCTTTGCATCTTCGGGCGAGATAATGTTGTAGTCGATCGCCTCTTGTACCCAGGTGTGATCGATCGATATCTGACGTAATCGGCCTTGTCGTAGCAGATAAATGCGACTGTCCCCAACCGTAACGGTATAGAGTCGCGGTCCAACGATGAGGGCAACTGCCGCCGTGGATCCCATCCCAACGAGATCCGCTGACTCGGCTGCATTTGTCGAGACCACGCGTCCAGCCTCGATAATCGCCGATTGGAGGCATGGGAGCGGGTCGCCGCCCTGAAAAGTGGCTACCCCCTGAGTGATCGTTTCCACAGTCAACTGTGAGGCGACATCACCTGCCTGGTGGCCGCCGATTCCGTCAGCGACGATCGCCATCAGCGCCGGTGTTCCATTCTCTTCAAGACGGTATGCCATCACGATGTAGCGATCTTCGTTGACGCGCCTTTTCTTCCCCGTGTGGGTGCGGGCGGCATAGGCTATGTGAGATTGTGGGTCAGCTATCACGAGTGTTATTTTCCTCTGGCTTCAAGGGGTCTTCACCCTTGGATTCAAGTTTATAAACGTGAATTATACGATGGTGAGGGGCGTTTGGCCGTATGAATTGGAAAAAAGCGCGGCCAAAGTGTATGCGATCACCGTCCGATAATAATAGCCCTTCATTTGGTACTTCTTCGTAGTTCACCCAGGTGCCGGCGACCGAACCTTGATCTTTGAGTAAATAGCTGCCGTCAACTTGCCGGATGAGGCGGGCGTGCATTCTGTCGACCGAGGGATCTTCCAACGGCACTGCTGTGAGCGAGGGATCGCTTCCGATGAAAATGTCTGTTCCAATCAAGGGGATGCTCTCGCCGGTTGTGGTGTAGGGTCCCATTGGGTGGAAGAAAGCTTCCGCGGGCTCATCTGGGAGATCGCGCCGCAATGAAGCTCTCCGATACGCGATTACCGAAGCCCCCTGGGACTCGGCTTCAGCCGTCTTTAGAGGTCGTCGTCCGTAAGTGAGCAGGACGGCCGCTATGATGGTTCCGATGAGCAAGACTCCGAGGGCCAGGAGAAGTGAGCCCATTGCAGGCCGAATCGCCACGAGGCCGCGCGCGGGCAATTCAACTTCTAGCTGGACTCTATGGATATCTGACGCGCTCTCCTGCCCGAAGGAATCTACGACGAAAACCTGTATTGTGTGTTCCTCGGATTGAAGCAACGGTCGCAGGTCCCAGACCAGACGCTCGTAAGGGGGCGCTTCGCTTTGATTTACAACGACTCCATCGATGAGCAGCTGGCTCAGTGTGAGTTCGCGTGGAAAGCCATCCGGGAAAGTCTTTGCGAATTCCAAGTCGATGGATGTAGGTTGAATTTCGTCAAGCGGTATGGATGAATCATCGGAGCCGCGAAAGATCTCTCGAGGTGGTTGCAGCAACGTGATTTCTGGAGGTTGAATCTCTAAGACGAAATTCCTGATAGCTGAGGCTGCCTCGGTGTCGTCGATAATCAGCTGAACCTTGATTTCATGAGGTCCGGAGTCGATGATTTGAGATGTATAGCTGAGAGAATACTGAGTCCTCTGGCTGATGACCAGGTCGATCAATTGATCGAGTCCTTCGTCATCGTTAAACAGGATAACTTGGCCACCCGTCTCCTCGGCGATCTGATTCAGGATGACCGCCTCGGGCTGATCTAGAACATCTTCTTCTCCTAATAATACTGGGTAGATCGCCGTCTCGTTGCTGTGAGCGCGGGTGATGATTTTCATCACGGTGGTGTCTTCGGGCGGCGTTGACAATGCAGTGAAAAAAACCAGGTAGCTCGGCATTCCGATATTTGGCGGTCTGTCCGCGGTGAAATCCAGCGCCTGGAAGAGAAACTCGTAGCCGGTTTCCTCGTCTGGGAAGGTTGGCTGATGGTGGTCCAGAGCGGTTGCGAGGTCGACCGCTGCTCTACTGTGGCTTTGAAGCGTGTCATCAATCGTGACTAGACTCAGGTCGTCAACACCTACCCGATTGAATTCGGGGCGCCTCCACCAGTCCAACAATACTTGTCGGGTGAGGTCGAAGCGCGAATTTCCCAGGGTGTCTCGGATGCGAAGACCGAAGTTTGTGTTCAACGCGAATACGATCCTGCTTCCTACCGTCATTTCTTCGACCTTGATATCGCTCGCTTCCGCATTCTCTTCGAGGATTCGGAAGTTGTCTGATGTTAAGCCGAGGATTCGGTATCCGTTTTCATCTGTAACTTGGGCGAAGAGTGAGATTGTTGGGAAGGATTTGATGTTGAGTTTAGAGAGTTGCAGGCTGATATCCGTCTGCGCCAAAACAGATGGAATAAGGCCTGCGCTGACCAGTGTGAGCAGCAGGAGAATCAATAGACGTCTGGACTTGGGGATGAGCATGGGGCCATTGTAGCACGCCGGTGTTTATTAGATATTTGGTGACTTTTCAGTTGGTTTACAGATGACCCTTAATCAGCGTTTTCGGTAGTATCCTGATCTTAGATCGGCCCGGTGAGGTTGTGCGGAAATGTCATCTCTAATCCTGGATACCTTACGAATTCTTGATCTTGATCACCCTCGAGAAACCACTCAAGGGAAAGTGAATTCGGCCGAGCGGTTGGCCCGTGTAATTCTCTGCGCTGGATTCATTGCGGTTCTGGCTGTTGAAATTTCGCTGCTAATCCAGGCCCTGGGAATTATTGGTTGAATGGAATCGCCAACTCTTAAGCTCGGTTGAAGCCGCTGTGTCACTGGTTTGTACCGCGGCTAGTCGTCGACCGAGGATATCAAATATGTGCAAGGGGCTGTTCCATGAGGGCAGCCTTTTCCATTGATTTTCTTTTCTTCCCCCCAATTGTCCCCCAATCACTCTGCTTCAGGGATGCACGCGAGGGGACTGTGGGGGACTTATCATCCCGAGCTCGCCTGCACTGAGCCCTTCGGCTCCAATTCTTTTCGCTCAGGATAAACTCAGTCGAAGTGTCGAGGGACCACTCCCCCAACCTGGTAAGAACATTCAGGGCGAACTGCACGCCCAGGATCAAACATCAAACTCTCAGATCAAACGAATTATGCAAGAAGGAACACTTAACAACGCTCATGGGAGATACATTGTGGTTCTAAGCACGCAGGTGATGGGTTGGTGGTTTTATGTGGAGTGCGGAAGCTCTGCTTCCGGTCTTGGGCGCAGCCTGCGCGTTAAGACACGAGGGGAAGAGAACGGGCTGACAAATGAGCCGACCACCGCGATTACATTATCGCGGTTTATTCCCACTCGATCGTCGCCGGTGGCTTGCTGCTGATGTCATAGACTACCCGGTTGACCCCATCAACCTCGTTGACAATACGTGCGCTGATCTGGGCGAGAACAGGAGCCGGTATTCGGGCCCAGTCGGCCGTCATGAAGTCGTCCGTTGTCACCGCACGAACAGCGATGGTCTCTGCATAGGTGCGTTGATCTCCCATAACGCCAACAGAGCGCACGGGCAGGAGCACAGCGAAAGCCTGTGCTATACGATCGGTCCCGGCAGGCGGCTTTTTGGATTCGGTGACGGGACCCACCATTAAGTTCGCCGCATTCAGCTCTTCGATGACGATGCGGTCAGCCTGGCGAATCCGGGCTAAGCGCTCCATGGTAACTTGCCCGAGGCAGCGAACAGCGAGGCCAGGGCCCGGGAAAGGTTGGCGATAGACGGCGTTCTCGGGGAGTCCGATCTCCAGGCCGACGGCGCGTACTTCATCTTTAAATAGATAACGAAGCGGCTCGACCAGCTCAAGCGCGAGATCATCGGGCAACCCGCCCACGTTATGATGCGTTTTAATACGCTCAGCTACCCGGCGATCAGGTCCGCTTGATTCAACTACATCGGGGTAGATCGTTCCCTGGACCAAGAAACTTGCATCGCCGAATTCTTGAGCTTCTTCCTCAAAGACGCGGATGAACTTTTCGCCGATACTCCGGCGTTTTACTTCTGGATCGGTCACTGAATCGAGGGCCTCGAGGAAGGACTCGGTGGCGTCAATGGATTTCAGTTTGGCGCCGAGGACACCGACAAATGCATCAGACACCTGTTTGGGTTCACCGTGGCGCATAAGGCCGTTATTGACAAATATGCACTGCAGGCGGTCGCCAATCGCCCGTTGAACCAGGGCGGCGGCGACGTAAGAATCCACGCCTCCACTGACACCGGCGATGGCTTTTCCATCCCCGATTTGCTGACGGATCTGGCGAATCGCATTCTCGGCAATGGACGCTGGCACCCACTCGGGTTTCGCCTGACAAATGTCCACTACAAAGGTGCGCAGGATCTCGTGACCTTCAGGGGTGTGTTGAACTTCAGGGTGGAATTGGATGCCATAACGATGATTGATGCTGTCGCCCATTGCAGCAATTGGCGAGTTCTCTGAACGAGCGAAGATATCGAAGCCGGGCGGGGGGACTTCGATCCGGTCCCCGTGAGACATCCACACCTGCTGATGGCCTGGATGGAGGAGTGGGTTCTCCTGTGTGATATCGATCTCGGCCGGTCCATATTCTCTTTGGGCGGCAGGAGCGACCTTTCCACCCAGGGTATGCGTCAGCGCCTGCATCCCATAACAGATTCCAAGGATGGGGAGACCACTCTTTAGGACATATGCGGGGATCTGAGGCGCACCTGGTTCATAAATGGAGGATGGTCCTCCGGAGAGGATGAAGCCAAGAGGTTTGAGGGCAAGTATTTCTTGTTCCGGTGTATCGTGCGGGTAGAGTTCGCAATATACATGGGCTTCACGGACTCGCCTTGCGATCAGTTGAGCGTA
>DAOWMX010000316.1 GCA_030642885.1 Anaerolineales bacterium
CCGATTTTAATACTTGGCATTGCCATGGGGGGGGCACAATTCTGGCTCTCAACGCACGGTTTATGGGCTATTGGTGCGCTCGGCGGTGGGTCAGCCGGATTGATCGTTGGTTTTATCATCGCCCGTTTCCGAAGCCGCCAGTCTAGCGAACAAAATACGCCCGGAACGAAGCCGCGAATGCTCCTCCTTGCTCTCTCTGGCTACATCGCACTTGTCGTCATCACGCTTGCTATCCAATTCATTGCTCCGCTGCGCTCAGCTCTCGACTCTATCGTCATCCGCGTCCACTTTCCGGCAGTCAGCACCACGCTTGGGTACGCAACTCCAGCCGGCTACGGCCGCGAGATTCCTCTCCTCCGCCACGCCGGAGCGATCCTCGCCTACAGCTCCTTTATCGCTTTCCTCCTCTACTCTCGCGCCAAGCTTTACGCCCCCGGCGCTGGGTTGCGCATCCTAAAGACCACCGTCCAGCGCATGTTACCATCCAGCCTGGGCATCACCGCCATGGTCTCGATGGCCGTCGTCATGTCACATGCCGGAATGACGGAAACCCTGGCGCGCGGATTATCAGAGGGAATGGGCGCTCTCTTCCCTGTCATCTCCCCCTGGATAGGCGGTTTAGGAGCGTTTATGACTGGCTCGAACACAAATTCGAATGTCGTCTTCGCCAACATTCAGCTTCGCACCGCCGAACTGCTCGGTCTCAGCGTGCCCATAATTCTGGCTGCACAGACAGCTGGCGGCGCCCTCGGATCTGTCATCGCTCCAACAAAAATCATCGTCGGAGCTAGCACGACCGATGCCGCAGGAAAGGAGGGATCAATCCTGCGAAGCCTTCTTGTCTACATTTTCCCTCTCATCGGCCTCATCAGTTTATTAACTCTTCTCGCTCTCTGGATCACTTCCCCATGAACGATAACAACTCTCTTCGGAATCGATACCGTTTCTCTTTCCTGGCCATCGCCTTCGCAATGATCACACTCCCGGCCATCGGGCTGTACCCATCCGCATCGAATGGACATACCGCTCTGACCATGCTATTGATGGTTGTCGTCGCCGCGGGGATGGGCCTGGCTATCTGGGCCAATTAACGTCTACAGAGGGAAGGGTACCCATGCCTGCCTTTTCACGCCGTTGGAAGGATGATGTTGCGACGTGCCAAATCACGATAGAGTGTTTAACCTACAAGAAGACCTCTAAGAACCGAGAAGGGACCCCCCTTTATCATCACAGGAAGTTGCTGCCGGTTTAGACTCCGAAGATGTGCGTCAGCACGGTGGTTGCTGCACCCCCTACGCTTTGCATCATCCCGATTTCTGCGTTCCGAACCTGGTTTTCGCCCGCGCGCCCTGTCAACTGAAGAACAATCTCACACACCTGGTATAGGCCCGTTGCACCGATCGGATGCCCGCGCGCCTTAAGCCCTCCCATTGTGGTGATTGGGATCTGTCCTTGAAGACGAATCTCATCCTCGACCGCCAAGAGCCAACCCTGACCGGGTTCGGCAAATCCAGCCGCTTCCAATTGCAGACAAGCCATGATGCTGAAAGCGTCATGAACCTCGAATAGGTGGATATCCTCGCGGTTGATGTTCGCCTTTCGATAAGCATCATAAGACGAATGATGAGCCGCCTCGAGCTGGAGAGGGTCTTCTCGGTCGTCGATGCAGAAGCGGTCAGTGACAACACTGGATGCCAGTATCTGAACCGGATTCGGGTTGTAGGCGCGCGCCTGTTCACTTGGTGCCAGAACGACGGCCGCGGCTCCATCACAGATTGGCGAGCACTCGAATAAGCGGAGCGGGGCATGAACCACCCTCGAGCTTTGAACTTCACCCGGGCTGATGGCCTTCTTATAGAGCGCAAATGGATTGGAGCGTGCATGATCATGAGCGACGACAGGGAAGTTAACCAGTCCATCCTCTGGGACATTGTAGCGGTCAAGGTACATACGCTTGAGTTCCGCGTTTTTACTGATCATCGTTGCGCCGTCGGGGACCTCTCTCGCTGCGTCGAGAGCCTTGGATAGGGCTGGGGTAGCAACGCCCTCGCTCATCTTCTCCACGCCTACAGCAATCGCCAGGTCGGCTTCGCCGCTCGCCACCGAAAGAAACGCCACTCGTATCGCTGCTGCACCACCAGCCATCGCCGCGCGAGCTTGCAGCGCCTCTACACCGAAGAGATTGGCTTCTTCCGCAATAAGGGCTGCAATGTGCTTTTGGCCCTGAATTTCATCAGCCAGCATATTGCTGGCAAAAAGAGCATCGACCCGATCGACGCCAGCATCTTCCATTGCCCGCCGGACAGCCTCACCCCCAAGTTGACGCAGGCTGAGATTGGATGCCTTCTCAACTGGTAATTGCCCGATACCAACGACACTTACAGATCTCACCCGCGCCTCCTCGGCCTACGATGAACTCCATCCCCACATCTATTCATCAGCGAATCATCCGCATCCCCGGCTGCGTACTCTAATCCAAAAAGGCCTCTGCAAACTCACGCACAGCCTGTAAATGCTC
>DAOWMX010000288.1 GCA_030642885.1 Anaerolineales bacterium
AACGGAAGTCGCTTTGCGTGCGGCATTCAAAGCGGTGATGCACGGCAAACAAACGGCTATGCTCGTTCCGACGACCGTGTTGGCACAGCAGCATTTCAATACATTCCGACGCCGGCTCGCCGCCTTTCCCATCAAGGTTGAAATGCTATCCCGTTTCCGGAGCCGAAGCGAGACAGCTGAGATCATCACAAGCCTTGTCTCGGGCGAGATCGACATGGTGATCGGCACCCACCGCCTTCTCCAACCCGATGTCCAATTTAAGGACCTTGGATTGCTCATCATCGATGAAGAGCAAAGATTTGGCGTCACGCACAAGGAATTCCTTAAACGCATGCGGACCGAGGTTGATGTCCTCACCCTCACAGCAACTCCGATCCCACGAACGCTGTACATGGCCCTCACCGGAGTGCGCGATATCTCGACCATCAGCACTCCACCAGAGGATCGGCTCCCTGTGCGAACGCATGTTGGTTTGTACGACCCCCAACTGGTCCGCTCTGCGATTCTCCGCGAACTCGACCGCGGAGGACAGGTCTTCTTCGTCCATAACCGCGTGCAGACGATTGCTACGATGCAACGCCGGCTGGAGCGGCTCGTACCGGAAGCTCGTTTCACGATGGCCCACGGTCAGATGCCAGAGAAACGCCTGTCACAGACGATGGAGCAGTTTACGCGCGGTGAGATCGACGTTCTCGTGAGCACATCCATCATTGAATCAGGTCTCGACATACCAAATGCCAACACGCTCATCGTAGATCGAGCGGACAGATTCGGCTTGGCCCAGCTCTACCAGCTCCGTGGCCGCGTCGGGCGAGCTGCGATCCAAGGTTTCGCCTACTTCTTCCGTTCTGCCGGTCAGCGGGCGACCGAGGAGGCCTTACAACGGCTTGAGATCATCGCCGAACACAGCCAACTCGGCGCAGGGTACGCTATAGCCATGCGAGATTTGGAGATGCGCGGCGCAGGTGATATCCTGGGCACTCGCCAGCACGGCTATATCGCTGCCGTTGGGTTTCATCTCTATACCCGCTTACTATCCTCGGCTGTAAGGCGCATGCGGTTCGAGATGGGACATGAACTTATACTTCCAGAGGAGGTAAGAAAAACCACAGAATTTCCACCTGCCGCCATCGACATCCCGCTTCCTGCTGTGATTCCGGATGACTACATCGCAGATCGAACCCTGCGATTGCAGCTCTACCGGAGACTTGCTGAACTTCGATCGCTTGATGCGCTGGAAACCATGGATGCCGAACTGCACGACCGCTTTGGTCCTACACCCAAAGAAGTTCTAAATTTGCTTTATCAACTTAAGGTGAAAATCATCGCCACGAATGCAGGAATCGACAGGATCATGACAGAAAGCGACCAGATCCTTATCGACCTACCTGAGAAGAGAATTGTGCCTGATATTCAGTCTTTCGGTGAAGGGATTCGCCGCAGCAAACGCGGGCTATGGCTTTCAATGGATATCGAAGGGGACTGGGAAAAGAAGCTCCTTGAGCTCCTTACCCATATTCTGGATAATGCGTAGGTATATATTCAACCCCTCGACAATTCCCCGAGAATGTATTCGCTCTAGAGATGCATAACAAAATATAGTCCACCACGACAAATGCTATATCATAGTGATTGTGACAGGTTGTCATTCAGAGCCGCAGCGCAGTAGCTCATCCTTTGGCCAGGAGGCTTGTTCTTCCGAGAACGAGATTCTTCGTCGCGGAGTTCATCCTGAGCCTGTCGAAGGACTCCTCAGAATGACAGTTAGTAGGAACTTGTCATGCTGAACCCATTCGGCTTCGCTCAGGCTAAACTCCGTGAAGCACCTCGTTCTTCGAAAAGAAGGATGCATCTACTGCCAAGAAAGAGACACTTCATTCCCAGCAGTCGCTCAGAATTACAAACCTGAGGAGATACTTAGAAACCAGGATGCGTCGTGGAGTAGCTCAAGCTGCTGATGAGATCGTTTTGGATTTGTCTTTGACAGAAGGATCTTTAGTTTTCAGAAGATTCTGACGTTACACATCACCATGAAAATGGACTACCGAGGTGAGAAACGGCTCTCCATCGATGTACTCAAACACAAAAGCCCAGGTGCGCCAATCAAAGGGATTGCCACCTTCGGGCGCTGGTCGGTGGATCGCAAAGTAATTCAAGGAGGTGTATTCCGTAGGCCAAAGAGCCGGACGTGAAGTTGTGCCGGACGGCACGGTTCCGCATACCACGACGGGGGAATTCAGGAGGGCATCCTCGAGTAAGGGCAGGATGATTTCTTGGAAAGATCCTTGGATCTTGAACTCACTCCCACTCATTAAACCCCACTCCATCTCACTGCGGTCATCGAAGATGCCAGACACCTTTTCAGCAGGCACGATGACTTCAGGATTCCACCAATCATGACGGATTACCAAGCCTCTTCGGGGATTTACAATTTGAGATAAGAGATTGCCGTCTTGTGTCTGAATCGAACGTAAAGAGTTATCCAGAACCATGAGGGCGCGAGCATCCTCGCAGAATTGTTCTAGACTGACATCCTCGGTCATATTCAACGAATTGACCCATCCGCGTGAACCATCTGGCGTCTGGATCTCCATCCAGATGGAGCTGCCTAAATTGGTCACATTCCCCGTTGCCGTAATGCCCCGCTCATCATACACCAACTCCTCAACGATGCTCCCCGTGATGCCCGCCTGATTACGCAGGTAAAGAACCTCTCCTTCTGGAATCCCAACGACCGCATACATTCCGCTTGGCTCGAATGTTGAGATCACGAACGGAGTAGGATTCACTTGCGGTATTTCAGTAGCACTTGTTCTTGTAGGAAGGATAGGGACCGTCGTCCGCGTGCATGAGGCAAAAAACAGACTTATCGAGACAACTACAATCGCCTTAAGGATAAGATGATACTGAATCTTCAACCCCCCATTCTTATGGAGATGATGTTGCGGTCTATGAAGGGACCGATGTTCCTGAAGGTTTTTTGATGTCATGCTGAAGCCGATGGCCGGGACGACCCTGGCGACTTCCCCTTCCTTCGCGTCTTATTGCTGGTTTTTACCCTCTTCTTCAATTCAGGCAAGAGCGCAATCGCAAGGACATCATCCATCGATTGTACAAATTGAATGTCGAGATAATCCCTCGCCGTGCGTGGGATGTCAACCAAGTCTTTTTCGTTCTTAACAGGGAT
>DAOWMX010000323.1 GCA_030642885.1 Anaerolineales bacterium
CCACGCATCCTGCTGCTTGATGAGCCCACATCCCATCTCGACTTGAGCAATAAGGTTCACATACTACGAATCCTCAAAGATCTAGCTGAACAAGGAGTTACCGTAATTTTCACAACGCATGATCCCTACACCGCCGTGCTCAGCGCCCAATATCTGATCTTGATGCGTGAGGGCAACATTCTCGATTCTGGACCGATAGAGCAAGTCCTCAAAGCCGATAAGTTAACCTCAACCTATGGTGTTCCCGTACGCGTTGTTAAAGTCGACGGTCATTCTGTCATTCTGCTCGACCAAACTCTGATATGACACAGAAACCCTCGATACAGATCATCAGCGGAATGCTGGCATCTGGCAAAACCACTTTCTGCTCGTCAATAGCCAAAACTCTCATATCCAACGGCTGGGATGTCGCGGGTTTGCTCTCGCTTCCCGTTATCAAACAGGGTGAAGAGATCGCGAAAGATGCCTTTGACATCCGCTCTGGAGTTTGCCGACCCCTCGGGAGCGTTAAACTTCATGGCACTGCGATGACCGAAGTACAAATCGGACGATGGACTTTTAACACAAAGACCATCGATTGGTGCAATACATTATTAAAATCATCCATTCCCTGTGATTTTCTGATCATAGATGAAATCGGGCCCCTCGAATTCGACCTGGGGCAAGGCTTTCTCGAGGCTCTGCCCGCCCTGGACTCCGGAGAATTCATACACGGAGTGGTCGTTATCCGCCCCCACTTGCTTACAGCCGCAATACAGCGATGGCCGGCTGCGGAAATCATCGAGATCACAGATACCCATCATGCCGAACAACAAGCTGTTCAGTGGGCAGCAGAAATGAGCAAAGATATTCACCCACCCAGGTAATAATTCAGACCAGTCGGCTATACGCAACCTTTCTCCCTCGGCAACGCGATTACTGATATCTACCTATACGCTAGCCCCCAATACCTGAATGGTATAATTGCTCTGTGGATCCGAAACAGTGGCGCGCCGCGCTCGCGAAGACACGCCGATCAAATTTTGGTCGTATTGCGACTCTCCTGGGGGCAACAGACCTGACGCCAGATTTCTGGGAGGAACTCGAGGCAGCGCTGATTCAGTCAGATATGGGAGTGAGTCTTACACAGAGTTTGGTGACGGAGCTTCAAGAGACTGCCAACCTGGAGGGACTCTTACGCGGCGAAGAAATTTACACACGCATCAGGAGTCTATTGATCGAGCGTTTGAACGCCCCAGTCGAACCTGTACTCCATCAAAAACCGCATGTCATGATTCTCATCGGCGTCAATGGCACCGGAAAGACAACCACCGCAGCGAAACTCGCTTTCGCCCAGACACGAGCGGGATTTCGAGTCATTCTGGCAGCAGCGGACACCTATCGAGCCGGTGCGCAAGAGCAATTATCGATTTGGGGTGAACGTCTTGGCGTAGATGTGATCTCCGCCGAACCTGGCAGCGATGCCGGCGCCCTGGTGTACAACGCCTGTCAAGCAGCGCATGCCAGGAACACGGATGTGGCAATCATCGATACCTCAGGCAGGATGCACACCGAGTACAATCTCATGGCCGAGCTGCAGAAGATCTGTCGGGTCGTACACAAAACCATCGATGGAGGGTCTCATGAAGTGCTCCTTGTTCTCGATGCGACTACCGGTCAGAATGGATTGGCACAGGCGCAAGCTTTCACAGAAGCTGTTAACCTGGATGGTGTCATCCTGACGAAATTAGATGGTTCCGCCAAAGGCGGTGTGGGGTTCGCTATCGTTGATTCTCTGGACATTCCAGTGCGTTATGTCGGCATAGGGGAGAGCGTGGAAGACCTCGCGGTATTCAATCCACGGGACTTCGTCGATGCGCTACTGCTTGATCCTGTAACACATACAATCTAAGCCATACAAACAGGATTAACGTAAAATGGATGAATTCCTGTAAATGGAAGGTTAACTAATGGAAGATTTGAAAGCACAATTCAACAAAGTCCAAGCACAAATCCAAGATCTCCTGGTGAGGCTTTGACTTCGCTAAAAGCGAAGCTCGGCTAGAGAAAATCAAAAAAGCCGCTGAAGCCCCGAATCTTTGGGATAACCCCACTGAAGCAAAATCGACAATGCGCAACCTCACTCGTTTACAACGAGATATCGATGGCTGGCACGCACTCCAACAGCGAACCATCGACGCTATTGAGCTGGCTTCCCTCGAGGACGACGAAATACGCGGCGAACTTAAAAAAGAGCTAGCAGAGCTTCAGGATGAAGTTAACCGACGTGAGACTCAAGCTCTCCTCTCCGGTCAATATGATAAGGAGAACGCCATTCTTGCCATTCATGCAGGCGCCGGGGGGACTGATTCACAGGATTGGGTTGCTATGCTGCAGCGAATGTACCTCCGCTGGGCGGAGGCACACGAATACAA
>DAOWMX010000092.1 GCA_030642885.1 Anaerolineales bacterium
GAATTAGTCTCTGCAGACCGAGCCGCACTTTATGATGTTGATAAAACGGAAGCAGGATATACCCCTCGCATTGCTCATGGTCTGCCGCTGCGCGACCTCGGTCGGGTTGCATTCAGTTCCAATCTCCCTCTCCTACAGGAAGTCTTCTCCTCGAAGCGGGCAATCTCCACAAATGGCGAGAGCGGATCACTCGGTTTACCACTTGCCCCCGGCACTGTCGCATGTGCGCCTTGCTTAAGCGATGACAAGATCATCGGTTTGCTTTTTGCCGCAAAAGACCAAACCGATCCGTATAGCGAAAAAGAATTAGAAACACTGGAAGTTCTGGCCTCGCGGGCAGCAGAGATTTTTATCTTAGCCCAACAAACCACAAGCCAGAGCTACCTACTGCATAAGCTTTCTCTGCTCTACCAAGCCAGTCATGCCATCACTGGCACACTGGATCGGCAAGAAGCCATCAAGCAAACTGCAGCGCATCTGTTAAAAGCGACATCAGCTGATACTTGTGAAATATTCGCCTTCGATGAGGGCAAGGGAGAGACGTACCGGTTCCGGCAACAGCTAGGGAAATCCATGCAGCAGACTGTTGTTTCCCTTGTGGCTGACAAAATGCCGGATTACCCAGTCCATCAGAAAGTGCAAAAAGAACTCAAACCCGAGATCATAAGCCTCACTCCACCTTCGGGATCCGCGAAAGATATCGCAATGCTAGAAGCGGAAGGGATCTCCACCGCCGCGATTTTCCCACTAGCCACGCGAAAAGACACCCTGGGGTTGGTCCGCCTTCTCTATAACAAGGGAGGGCACGATTTAAATGAGCAGGAGCTGGAACTCGCTCAGGCAATTATCAATATCGGGACTGTCGGAATCCAGGATGCGATCCACTTCGAAACAGCAGAAGCCCGAGCCAGCCAGCTACAAGAATTAAGTATAATCGGCAAGGAGATGACCTCCACACTTGACTTGGAAGTCGCTCTCCAAAAAGCGATGGAGCAATCCCAGAATCTCTTAAAAGCAGAAGCCGTTGTTCTCTTCCTGCTCGACGACGACAAAGAGAGATTGATGTTAAAAGCCAGTGGTGGCGCACGGATGAGAATTCGAGATGTTGCCATTCGACTGGAAGAGGGGATCGCGGGATGGGTCACTCGCAACAATAGCCCTTTGATTGTGAATGATGTTCGTACAAACCCCCTATATCAAAGCGCGATCGACGGGCAAACTGGCATTCTGACCACATCGGTACTGTGCGTTCCACTTCAACAGCGAGATGAGGTGCTGGGAGCGATCCAAGCCATCAATCACCCTCGCGGTGCATTTACAGAAACAGACCAGCAACTACTAACTTCGGTTTCTTCTTGGGCTGCCGTTTCCCTCGAGAATGCCGGTTTGTTCCGGGGTGTAGCGGATGAGCGCTCGCGCCTTGAGGCCACACTGGTGGAAACAGCGGATGCTGTAGTTTTAACGGATATCAACGGTCGCATCATTCTGGTAAATCAAACTGCAGGACAAGTCTTTCGAATTAACCCTGACCTGGCAAAAGATCGCTTCGCATCTGAGATTTTCGTCGATCACCCGCTTGGTGAACTTCTAATGGAAGATGAAATCACCTTTCCAACGAGTATCGAAGTGACGACACCCACAGAACGAGTTCTCTATACGACGATCAGCGAAATCAAAGGTGTCGGACGGGTTGCGGTTATGCAGGATATCACTGCACTTAAGCAGATCGATCGAATGCGCTCTCAACTTCTTGGCACCGCTGCCCATGATTTGAAGAACCCGCTTAACGCAATTCGTCTGGGGGCAGATTTGCTCAATGATGCCGAATTGAGCGACCAGCAGCGCAAGGCGCTTAACATGATGCAGCGCGCAACTGACAGCATGACAAATCTCATAAGCGGTTTGCTGGAAACAATTCGTGTGGAGTCAACCTCTAACATCGCCTATGAGCCCTTTCATATTCACGATTTAATCCGTAACACAATTAACGATTTACAACCTCTCTTCGATGAAAAGAAACAAACAGTCATTTACGAGCCGCCCGATGAAACACTGTTAATCGTGGGCCATGCTAGCCGCTTGAGCTCAGTCATGTCGAATCTCTTAAGCAACTCGATAAAATACTGTGGGGATGAAGCACGGATCGAGATAAAGGTTCGCTGGGATGGGGATGAGGTAATTATCAGCGTAATCGATGATGGGCCGGGCATCCCCGAGGACGAAATACCCCGTGTATTCGATCACCTCTTCCGTGGGCGGGTTACGGTAATGGATCCAAATAATCCTATCGATGGTACGGGGCTCGGCCTTGCTCTCGCTAAAACAGTCGTCGAGCAGCACGGGGGTCGGATTTGGGTTACGAGCAAGGAGAATGAGGGGAGCACATTCAGTTTCTCCATACCGCGCGAGCAAACTCCGAAAACCGGATCGCTCCGAAAAGAAAACGAGTAATTTAACCCTCAAGCGGACGAACGTCCTTCCCGGAAAAGAAACTTATTGATTCCATGCATCCAATTGGAACCCGTGATCGCCTACTGGTTACCAGCTCGCCTAAGATCAATTAAGGATGGAGAACCTTGGCCGTTACAGATTTTGTATTTGGAACCGTCGGAACGCCCCGCTCTACTCCCAAGAAACCCGGAGGGACCATCGGCACGATCCGTCATCTAGCTAAACTTGAACTCCTTGCGTTCGAGATTGGATGGGTCCGCTCTGTGAGAGTTTCTGAGAAAACTTGCGCAGCAATCAAGGAAACCGCTGACGAATTGGGAATGCACCTCAGCGTGCACGCGCCATATTACATTAACTTAAATGCCGATAAGGAGGAGTGGCCAAAGGGTCGGAAGCGCCTGATGGATGCCGCCTTTTATGGCAACCTAGCTGGAGCGACGGATATCGTTTTTCATCCCGGCTCCTACTTCGGTCAACCTCCCGAGGATGTCTTGCCTCTTGCAATCCAGAGGTTGCGGGAGTGTGTAGAGGAACTACGCAATCAGGGGAATATGGTCGTGCTGCGCCCTGAGACGATGGGCAAGGGCGCCCTGCTAGGATCACTCGATGACACGCTCGTGTTATCGAAAGAGATCGAAGGCGTCGAGCCCTGTCTTGATTTTGCTCACCTGCATGCACGAGCAGGAGACGGCTCAATCAATTCATACGCTGAATGGGTAGAAATTCTTGAGCGCTATGAGGACTACCTTGGGAAGCATGCTCTCACACGCCTTCACTGCCACCTCTCTGGCATCGAGTTTGGGCCAAAGGGAGAAAGAAATCACCTGATGCTACAAGATTCGGATTTCAACCTCGATGCTCTACTCCGGGCGCTAAACGCATTTAATTGCGGTGGGCGGGTCCTGTGTGAAAGCCCACAAGATATGGATGTTGACGCGCTGTATATCATGGAGACCTGGAAGAAAGTTTAGGGCGAAACCCTTTTCCCCGACCCTGGTTTTTCTTCGTGATGATCATGCGATCCCGATCGAAAAAGGGTCGAGAATTAAACAAACAATCGCTCCAAATGGTTCATACACATCAGTCCACAGTTGTTATTGCCATCTCTCTCACCAATAAACAGATCCTGTGGGTGCAGACCCACAGGATCTTCAAAACAACAAGTTTCGCAAGGCCGGTTTAGGATTCTGGCACTAACCAGTCTGCGAGACCAGGGGACGATCCCGCAGCACCTCTGGGCGAACATCGTCCATCCGCTCAGGTCTCACTGCCGGGGCCTTGCCCGCGCCCACACCTAAGGCGTGCAATTCGCCATTGCCGAGATCCCTTCCCACAACGAATGCAGCCATACCCACCTCAAGATCACCGAAGCCACTTACACTTCCATCTCGAGATTTGTATTTGGTCGAACTATCCACGGAAAAACTCTTCCGCTCTCCAGAACGAGTCTCGATCGTTAGGGAGTTTCCCCCAAGCGAGATAATCTTCCCGGAAGCGCTGACGACGTTGGGACGCTCTGGGCGGTCTTCAGGATTTCCGGCCAACACGACCAGAGCTTGATTGGTTCCATCTTCCATCTTAATCGCGCCTACCATGGTGAACATTCCCCGCTTAAGGTCATGGATCCCGGTTACCGATCCATCGCGGCTCCTGAATTTCGTCCGCTCGCCGGTGACGAAAGTGATGCTTTCGCCTTCATTTGATTGAACGGTGAAGGTCTCCTGCCCAGGGATGACTCCCGTGATCTCACCTGTGGTGCGGAAGATGCGGTCGCGGATATCTCCACCGGGAGCCCCTGCCGCCACAACGAGGGCGACGATGCCATTATCTTCCGTATCCACGGCACCTACGAGGGCGGCCATATCAGTCTCGAGATCGCCCAGCTTAGTCACTTCCCCATTACGGCTGCGGAAGCGGGTGCGCTCAATGACGTTGATCGTCAGGCTGCGCCCATCCTCCGTGAGGAGTGTGAAGGAGCTATCACCTACACCGCTAACCTCGCCCTTCAAGCGCATTATGTCGGGCAGCTCTTCGGGAGTGGCCGCGAATACAACGGCGGCGTTAATTGTCCCATCACCACGCTCCTGGCCGACGACGATGGTGCGCATGTCAACAAGCAAATCTTCAAACTCTTGAATAGAGCCGTCGCGGCTGCGATACTCGGTATTACCTGTAACATGCACATGCACATCGGTTCCGCTGAGCGTGCGCACAGCGAACGTGTTCCCAGGGAAATCCACGTTGAGAATAACGCCTGCAATTCGGGTCTGGTTGTCCGGTGCATCACCTTCTGCATAAGCAACTCCCACCAATCCTAAAGTAAGAGCAGCGGTCACCAGAATAATCCTCGTCCATTTAGTAAACATCGCTAACCTCCTTCAAATTTAACTACACACATAGTTTCAAGGAAGGGCGCTAAAGGATCATATCTAGGTTGTAAAAAAGCTGTAAAGTCGCAGGGGGGGAAAAGAGCCTTCCGGATCGCAATTCCAGAAAACTCAAGGATCAATCATCGGGAAACTGAAGTTCCTCTTTTCCGGTCAACTTGTCATGGATGCTGTCGATCACGATGTCAAGGTGTCGCGGTTGGTGGACAAAATCGAGATCGTCCGTGCGAATCGTCAGCACCGGGCAGATATCGAAGCGGTTGATCCATTCCACATACAGAGAATCGAGCAGCTCAAGGTACTCCTCGGTGATCCCCAATTCCATGTCCCTGGCACGCTGCTGGATACGCCCCATCAGAACCGACACAGGCGCCTTCAGATGTATCAAGAGGTCCGGGGAAGGCAGTTTCCCCACGATGAGGTTGAAGACCTTGCGATAGTTCGCGTAGTCGCGATCAGAAAGCGTCCCCAATTTTAGAGCAGCCCGGGCGAAAATTTCCGCGTCCTCGTATATTGAGCGGTCGATAATCGTCGAAGAGCTAGAGTCGGCCAGAGCTAGATGCTGGTCTGCGCGGTGGCCAAGGAAAAAGATATTCAGGTGAAAAGCCCAGACTGCCATATCGGCGTAAAAATCAGCGAGGTAGGGATTATCAACCACAGATTCGTACGCAGTATTCCAACCTAACCGTTCCCCCAACCGCTCGGTGAGGGACGTTTTTCCAGATCCGATGTTTCCGGCCACGAGCACGAAATGTTTAGCCATAAACCATCACTCCTTGACAGCATGAATACCCATATAAACGTCGAGTTGTGATTTTAGATTTTCTATGCAAGATGAGCAAACCAAGAGGGGCCAATTTCCGATAACCCCCTGAAGCAGAAAGCGGCATTAGTTTCGATATTGTCTATGGCATTGTCACCAATGAAATCCGACCTTCTCGTGAGCTTATCGAGCGCGCCGAGAACATTCAGGAGCGCACTTTTCCCACTGTCACTCGGCCCCGTCAAGGGCACGGATATCCTCTCCATCACCATATACCCGCACTAAGTCGTCGACTTCAATTAGCCATTTTCTAGCAGCATCCATCATCAAACCTCATCGTGGGCATTAACTGAGGTCATGACCTCCCCGCCGTGATCAACGCTCAATTTCGATATCGACAAAGGCCGTCATCCCCCATCTGACTTTCTCCGGAACTTCATTCAGTTCAATGATCACTTTGTAATTTACGCCCGAACCCTCCTCCGATTTACTGGCGATGTAAACGACCTGACCCTCAACCACAATATCTGGCAACGCGTCAAAAGTGGTGGTTGCGAAGTCGCCGATCGCGATTTGCACAGCATCGATCTCGTTCAGGTCCGTAGTCTCCACCCATAGAGTTTGCAAATCTGCCAATACAACAAGAGGCTGCCCGGGCGCGACCCACTCCTTGTCTTGTGGGTACACATCACTAACCGTCCCGGCGAAAGGTGCTTCCAAAACGAGCAACGAGAGGGCGGCCTCAGCCGCTTTTACATGAGCCTGCGCAGCGGCTACCCGCGCCTCAGCTCGCTCGAGAGTTTCGGGATCCGGCCCGTCCTTAACCCTTTCCCAATTCTGTTCAGCAACGCCGAGTTCCGCCTCGGTTATCGAAAGCTTGGCGTCGAGAATGGATTGCTCCGTCTCATCTGGATAGCCTAAATACCAGTTAAGTCTCCTCAGGGCGGCATCGCGGGCGCTGCGTGCAGAAGATAGTCCGATCAACGCCATCGCTCGTTGGGCGTCGTCCTCGGGTCGACCCGAGTAATGGTCGTAATTGCCTTTTGCTCGATCGACCTCCTCCTCCGCAAGCACGAGACCGGCTTGTGCAGAGTCGATCGTGGATTGGCTGGCGCGATTACCTTCCTGCTGGACACGCCAGTTATACTCTGCATCTTCAAGCGCATCCTGTGCATTCGCGAAGGAAAGCTGTGTCTGCGCACTGACAAGAGCAGAAGTGCGGTGCACCTCATCCAGGCTTTGGTTTGCGAGGATGAGTTCTAGGCGAGCAGTCTCCAGGGCAGCATGAGCCTGTTCTCTTCCCTTTAGAGCCATCAGGGTTGTCCCCTTCTCAACCATCTCCCCCTCTTCAACCATGATTACATCAACAACGCCTGGAGTCGGGAAACTCAAGACAACCCTTTTTGAAGGGATCACAATACCCGTGGCACTGACAATGGACTGAAATTCCTCAAGAATGTCGCTGTTGGACTCCTCGGTTAAGTCAGGAGTGCTTTGACTGCACGCCGGAAGAAAGAGAAGCGCTGTAATCACCAGAAGATACGTAGCTCGCAGACCTCTTTTGTTATTCATGTTCAACCATCCTTAATTTCGATTTCCGTTTTATTTCTTTCACTAGATACAACCCTCATTCATAACGCAACGCCTCTACTGGTTCAAGACGGGTGGCTCTTAGCGCTGGATACAAACCACCCATCAATCCTAACAACAGAGCCACCGTGAAGGCGCGGGCGAAGATCTCAAGAGTCCAGATCGGTTGAGCAGCCTCACCGATCATCGGAGTTAAATTCAGCATAGTAATGAATCCAAATGCAACGAAAACACCCATTACATCGCCGATATACCCTAAGAGCAAGGCCTCGTTGAAAAACAAGCACAGGACCTGGAGGTATCCATCCTCAGAATCGATTCCACGATACCCTTCCAGGAAAATAATTATGCCCGGGTCATTCATGATCAAACTCGAGAGGAGCGCAGAAGACGTGGGCCAAGACGGTCGATAAACCAACCGAAATACATTTCAATCCAGGGGACCACCCACAACAAACGTGGAACGTAAATCGCCCGCCTCGGTTTCTTTAAAAGCTCCAGAATTCGCTGGGCTACCGTCTCTGGCCGAACTGCAAGGCGCTGAAATGGAATAACCCCACTCCCGG
Organism: Anaerolineales bacterium; assembly: GCA_030642885.1. Taxonomy (GTDB): domain Bacteria; phylum Chloroflexota; class Anaerolineae; order Anaerolineales; family E44-bin32; genus E44-bin32. The sequence goes on from DAOWMX010000092.1 coordinate 7,758, forward strand.
AGTGTGCAGCCACCTTATTAAAGAAGGGCGTCTTGACCGCTCCTGTTCGGACCACGCTCACATTAACTCCTGTGTTCACAAGTTCTCGATAAAGAGAAGTTGTAAAGCCATCGAGAAACGCTTTGGTTGCTCCATAGAGCGCTACTCCCTGGCTGGGAATGCTGGCGACAATCGAGCCGACATTGATGATATGGCCGCGATTTACTCTTTTCATCTCCGGCAGAAATTGAAGCGTAAGGCCCGTCACTGCTTGAACGTTAACCGCGAGCATGCTTCTGGCTACACTCCACGGCATCTCCTCCCCAAAC
>DAOWMX010000079.1 GCA_030642885.1 Anaerolineales bacterium
ACGCGGGCGCAGATGACGTGGTCATCGGCGAGGAAGAGATTGAGATTTTCGCCCCCGTGGAGGTGTTCAAGAAGATTAATGACCAGTTTGATGAGGCCGGGATTAAACCCCTTGAAGCTTCGCTGAGAATGATGCCTAATACCTTGTTAGGAATCGATGGAGAACAAACCGCTAAAGTAATGCGTGTTATTGAGGCGATTGAAGATCTCGATGACGTGCAGAATGTCTATTCAAACCTGGAAGTAACCGAAGAAGCAGTCTCGATGCTAGAGACCGCCTGACGTTGCAAGCGACAGATAAGAAATGCTTGTCATCGGGATTGATCCTGGGACTGCGAGAACTGGCTACGGTTTAATTCGGCAATCCGAAGCGGGAACATTGGCTCTGGTGGACTTTGGCATAATCCAAACATCGCCAAATCAACCGATGAGCGAGCGATTGCTTAAAATCCATCGCGATTTACAGGACTTACTATCTCAGCATCGACCTGAAGAAGCCGCCGTAGAACGCCTTTTTTTCCAGAAGAACGTAAAAACAGCGCTCAGTGTTGGGCAGGCGCGTGGCGTTGCGATACTGGCTTTGGCTGAGCTGGGTCTAAACATCAAAGAGTATTCCCCACAGGATATCAAACTCGCGGTTACAGGCTACGGGGCGGCAGAGAAAGGTCAGGTTCAACGGATGGTCCAGAATCTATTGGAGATGGATGATCTCCCCCGACCGGATGACGCCGCAGACGCCCTGGCGGTTGCGATTTGCCATTGCCAAGTCTCAAATCTCGAGCGGCGAATAGAAGGTGCGGAATGATCAGGTCCATTCGGGGAATTGTTTTACACATCGGTGAGGGCGAACTGACTCTGGAAGTTGGGGGAATCGGCTTGCGCATAGCCATTACGGGGAGCGTCCACGCAGCGGGACCGGAGGTTGGCAAGCCCTTTTTCTTGCACACCTATCTCAGCGTTCGGGAAGATGAACTGAGTCTGTATGGTTTTCAATCGGTAGAGGAGCGGGGTCTCTTTGAAGTCCTGCTCGGAGTCTCTGGAATCGGCCCTAAGTTGGCTATTTCCGTGTTGTCGAATCTCTCTCCGGATGTCCTTCGCAGCGCGGTCGCGAATAATCAGCCCGAGATCTTGACAAGGGTGCCCGGCATAGGCAAAAAGACGGGGGAAAAGATCATCTTCCATCTTAAAGACATCCTATCCGCACCGGCCGTTGATATTCGCGTCCCCAGTGATGTCGATACTGAAGTGCTCGGGGTGCTGACTGGTCTGGGGTACAGCCTTGTCGAATCCCAAACGGCAGTCCAATCCATTCCCGAGGATGCCAAGGATGAACTCGAGGAACGTGTCCGCTTGGCGCTGCAGTACTTCTCATCTCCTTAGCCCGACAAACCGGTTTCTTGAGAAACCTTGCGAACGATCCATGTACAGCGGATGCTCCATCTTCATTGATATCAGGGTTTCTCGTTTCTAGGGATTCGGAAGGCGTCGGGTTATACCAGTGTGAGTTAATGTTTGAGGTGATTGAGCAGACCAAAGCCCATTGTTCAAGCCAATTAACTCATCTTGGAAAATGCTGTAAACGAGCCTATTTCATGTCTCAGATTGCGGATTGCTGGACAAAACAAGGGCCTTCAGGTATTATTCCCCGCGTTGCATATTTTCCTTGGCAGATCGGAAAAAAACTGATCAAATGAAGCGGAACGGTATAATGAATCCGCGTATTTTAATCAACGAAGATCGACCAGGGAAGGTGGGCGCGGATGGTTAGAAAGACAAAATCCACGAATTCAGATCCCTCAAGGGAGGTCCTATGCCGGATCTCGTAAAAAATATTTCCAGCGAGTTGCAGCGCCAAATCGATGCCTTCTCTCCAGAAGTTGAGCTGAAGGATGTCGGAGCGGTCCTCGAAGCTGGCGATGGTATAGCCCGCGTATCTGGCTTATCCGACGTACGTGCACAGGAGCTCATTCAATTTGCGAATGGGATTATGGGTATCGCATTCAACCTGGAGCGTGATGCGGTTGGTGTGCTCATCATGGGGGATTACTCCGAGATCTATGAGGGCATGCTCGTCTATACAACCGGACGCATCGCATCCGTACCCGTGGGCGAGGGCTTGATTGGTCGGGTTGTAAACGCGTTAGGTGAACCCATTGATGGGAAAGGAAGCATCCAATATGACGGTTACCGCCCGGTGGAACGAATCGCGCCAGGCGTTATCGAGCGCAAAGATGTCGATACGCCTGTCCAAACAGGGATTAAGGCGATCGATTCGATGATCCCTGTTGGTCGTGGGCAGCGGGAGTTGATTATCGGCGACCGCCAGACTGGGAAAACAGCGCTCGTAATCGACACGATTATCAATCAGAAGGGTAAGGATCTCACCTGTATCTATGTCGCCATTGGCCAAAAACGTGCGGCCGTGGCGCGGACGGTAGCATTGCTGGAGAGCTTCGGAGCGATGGACCATACCATCGTCGTTGTAGCAGCGGCGGATGATCCCGCGGCTCTGCAATACCTCGCCCCATATGCAGGTTGCGCGATGGGTGAAGAGTTTGCCCAGCGGGGGCTTGATGCGCTGGTTGTTTATGACGACCTCAGTAAACACGCCTGGGCTTATCGCCAGGTTTCTCTGCTGCTCCGACGTCCACCTGGTCGTGAGGCCTATCCCGGTGATGTCTTCTACTTGCACAGCCGGCTTCTCGAGCGAGCGGTGCGCCTTGCTGATAATTTCGTCATCGTTCCCAAGGAATTTGAGGGTGCAGCATCTGAAGAAAATGCAGTCGATGGCAAGGTATACGGTGGGCCGCTGGCGGAACATGAAGTGAATGAAGCACTCAAGGCAATGGACGATTCCACAAAATATCGTGCAACCATCGTCGCTGGAAGCGGGGGTTCTCTGACTGCGCTGCCAATCATCGAGACTCTGCTGGGTGATGTTTCAGCGTACGTTCCAACCAATGTTATTTCAATCACAGATGGGCAGATATATTTGGAAACCGACCTCTTCAATGCTGGCATCAGACCCGCGATCAACGCGGGGCTTTCCGTTTCACGCGTAGGCGGCGACGCGCAGACGAAGGCCATGAAACAGGTTGCCGGGCGTTTGCGCCTAGACATGGCAGCTTATCGTGAAGTAGCTGCGTTTGCACAGTTTGGTTCAGATCTTGATTCTGCGACTCAAGCTCAGCTCAGCCGCGGGCAGCGGCTGCAGGAGATTTTAAAACAGCCGCAGTATAAACCGATGGAATTGGAAGAACAGATTGTCGTCCTATTTGCCGCAACGAATGGCTACGCTGACGATGTGCATGTCGACCAGATGAGCAAATGGGAGGCTGCATTATTGCGAAATATCGAGACTTCCCATTCTGAAATCCTAAAAGATATCGCCAAGGCGAAAATCATCACTGACAAGACAGAGGAAAAGCTACACCAGGCGGTCGAAACATTCAATCGCAGCTGGTTGGATTAGATTGAGTTCGCGGGGGTTCTGAAATGGCTTCAGCCCGAGAGATGCGGCTCCGCATTCGGAGCGTTGATAATATCGCCCAAGTTACGCGGGCTCTGCAAGCCGTAAGCGCAAGCCGATTGAGGAAAGCGGAGGCTAGGGTTCGGGAAACACGCCCTTATGCCGAAAAAGCCTGGCAGGTGCTGCGCCATCTTTCGAATCAACCGGTCAGCGATCAGGTTCACCCATTTCTCGCTGTTCCACCTGAAGTCAAAAAAATTCTGGTCATTCTCATCAGTGGAGACCGCGGTCTGGCAGGTGCATACAATACGAATGTAGTGCGATATACGCTTGAGACGTTCCGGGAAGCAGAAGTTCCAGTAAGCTATATTGCCGTAGGTCGGAAGGGCCGGGACTTATTGATCCGCCGGCGTCTTGATATCATGGCGGAATTCAGTGATCTCCCTGAAGAACCCACATTCGCCGATGTTTCAGCTATCGGTCGCATGGCGATCGATGAATTTGTGAGTGGTAAAGCTCAGCAGGTTTATCTCGTGTATACGGACTTCATCAACCTGCGGCGTCAAATCCCGAGCAGGAAGCTGCTGCTTCCGGTCAGTTTCGAAGAGATTCGGATCGGCAGAAACGAAGAAGTTGTTCAAACCGATCGCACTATAAAAGAGGGACCCGAAGCCACATACATCTACGAACCCAGCCAAGAAGCGTTGATTAACATGATCGTACCCAGGCTGACGGAGCTTCAAGTCTACCAGGCGATCACGGAATCGCTTACCAGCGAGCATGCAGCACGGATGGTCGCCATGCATAATGCGACGGACAATGCCTTTGAACTCGCGGGTGCACTGAGATTGGAATATAACAAAGCGCGGCAGAAGGCGATCACGAGCGATATGCTCGACATTGTCGGCGGTGCTGAAGCGCTCACAAGTGGTTAACTGACGAGCAGCACGGGAAGACGGAGGATAGGATGGCAGGTGCGAAAGGGCGAGTTGTTGAAATCCAGGGGGGAGTTGTTGATTGTGAATTTCCCGCAGGTGAAATGCCCAGTATTTATGAGGCGATCGAAGTGCCTCGTGAAGGATTTGATACGTTAATCCTTGAAGTTCAGCGACAATTGGGCAATCACAGTGTACGCACCGTAGCCATGGACTCGACCGATGGTTTACAGCGCGGCCGGACGGCGATCGCTACAGGCGCTCCGATAATGGTGCCCGTTGGAGAAGCGACACTCGGACGGATGTTCAATGTCCTCGGAGTACCCATCGATGATCGTGGCCAGGTCAATGCGGAAGCTACTTATCCTATTCACCGGCCGGCGCCCTCCTTTGAAGAGCAATCCACACGGGTGGAAGTCTTCGAAACTGGATTAAAAGTGATTGACTTAATCGCCCCGTTCACCCGTGGCGGAAAAACAGGCATATTTGGCGGTGCGGGAGTAGGAAAGACGATTATCATCCAGGAATTGATCCGTTCAATCGCGACAGTCCATCAGGGCAACTCGGTGTTCGCTGGCGTTGGTGAGCGGACGCGAGAAGGAACGCAGATGTACCGCGAGATGATCGAATCCGGTGTTCTCCCGGATACAGTCATGGTATATGGCCAGATGAACGAACCACCCGGAGTGAGACTTCGTGTGGGATTAACCGCGTTAACGATGGCTGAGTATTTCCGAGATCAGGGAAAAGATGTTCTTCTGTTCATCGATAATATTTTCCGCTTCAGCATGTCGGGCTCAGAGGTATCCGCTCTCTTAGGACGGATGCCCTCGGCTGTAGGTTATCAACCTACTCTGGCGACAGAGATGGGCGAACTCCAGGAGCGGATCACCTCCACTCATACCGGTTCGATTACCTCAATGCAGGCCGTCTACGTCCCGGCAGATGATTACTCCGATCCCGCTCCAGTAGCGACGTTTACCCACCTTGATGCAACCATCGCTCTCGAACGCTCCATTGTTGAGAAAGGGATCTATCCAGCAGTTGATCCGCTGGCATCCACCTCACGGATTCTCGATCCACAGGTTGTCGGCGAAGAACATTATGCGGTCGCCCGCGAAGTGCAGCAAATCCTCCAGCGTTACAAGGACCTGCAGGACATCATCGCCATCTTGGGTATCGAAGAGCTGAGCGAGGAGGATAAGATTGTTGTCTCCCGCGCCCGCAAGATAGAACGCTTTTTCTCCCAGCCGATGCATGTCGCCGAGCAATTCACGGGGCAGGATGGCCGCTATGTCCCTCTGCGTGAAACTGTCGACGGTTTCCGCGAAATACTCGATGGGCAGCACGATGTCTTGCCGGAGCAAGCATTCCACATGGTTGGAAACATCGAAGATGCTGTGAAAAAAGCTGAACAACTCGGTTCCTAGCTAACAGGAAAAGAAACGTCTCCTTATGTCGATTCGATGCGAGATCGTAACTCAGGATCGTTCCCTCTACGAAGGTGAAGCGGATATCGTCATCGCTCCCGGCTCGGAGGGCGAGCTGGGTATTCTTCCAAACCACGCTCCGCTTCTCACGACACTTGAATTTGGAGTTCTAATCGTTCGCCATCAAGGCCAGGAAGAAGCCTTTGCCATCTCCGGCGGGATTCTTGAGGTCCGACCGGATGTGATCACAGTTCTCGCCGATGTTGGAGAACGTGTTGATGAGATCGACCTGAGCCGTGCAGAGGCAGCTAGAGAGCGTGCACAAAAGTATTTGCAGGAAGGGCCTCCACCCGACACCGATGAGTATCTCCGCATCCAGGCATCCCTGCGGCGCTCCCGCGTGCGAATTGACGCTGTGAAACGATTTAAAAAGCGTCCCCAGCCTCCTCGGGCGGGGTCGCTAGACGATAAAGGAACCTAATCCATGTCCATAATTGGCAAGGATTTAGGGATCGATCTCGGTACAGTCAATACCTTAATTTGTGAGAACGACGAGATCATTCTCCACGAGCCGACGGTTGTAGCAATCGACATTGATGAATTGAAAATCGTCGATGTCGGCCATTCGGCGCGCGAGATGGATGGTCGCGTCCCGGAAAGCATCGAGGTGTCACGCCCTCTGCGGGACGGAGTTATTGCCGATTTTGAAGTGACTCACCGCATGTTGGGATATTTCATTGAACGGATTTCTGGTCCCGCGCGGCTCTTCAAACCGCGTGTGATGATCACGGTTCCTTTAGGGGTTACGAGCGTTGAGATGCGCGCCGTCCATGAGGCTACTCTTCAGGCCGGAAGCCGCGACGTTCACCTCATACAAGAGCCGCTCGCAGCCGCGATCGGTGTTGGATTGCCAATTACTACGCCCTCGGGGAATATGGTCGTCGATCTTGGAGGAGGGGTGACTCAAGCGGTTATGATCGCCATGAGCGGCATTGTTGCCCAAGGCGCAACCAGGCTCGGGGGGTTAAAACTTGATGAAGCGATCAGCACCTACGTCCGCAAGAAATATGGCTTGATTATCGGCCCGAGGACTGCCGAAGAAGCGAAGATCCGGATCGGAGCTGCGCTTCCTCAGGATGAGGATCGCACTATCGAGATTCAGGGTCAGGATCAAGTAACGGGCCTGCCCCGTCCTATTACTCTCTCAACGAGTGAAATCGTTGAGGCATTACAGGAAACGCTCCAGTTGATGGTGATGTCGATTCGCGAGGTTCTTGAGAAAACCCCACCGGAGCTGGCTTCGGATATCATCGATCGCGGAATGGTGATTTGTGGTGGGGGTTCACTCCTGCGGGGGATTGATAAGTGGCTCACGCGAGAAACGGGCGTCCCCGCGTATAGGGCGGAAGAACCTGTAGCGTGCATCGCCCGAGGAGCGTACCGAGGCTTAGGAATGCTGGATCGCCTGAGGCGGACTCTCCCAAAAGTATAAGCACACGCAGACACCAAGCTGATAGTTATGCGCCCTAACCGGGCGCTTTTCATTTTAAGGTTCTCCTACAAATTGTGTGGGTGCTAAGTGATTTACGTTACCCTGTTCTAAATCTTTAATAAATCAGGAGCCGGCCTATAGGTCGGCCTGCTCCCTTCGAGCAATTAGGTGTCTATCAGCCTCCCGCAGGTTTCAAACCTGCGGGAGGTTAAAGACCAGGGAGGTGATTATTGGGAATGCATCATTGGTGGTAGTAGAGACGCAGCATTTTGCGCCTCTACACGTAGAATAGTTATTTGGGAGCCTAATCACACCCGACAAATGCGCCTGTGACCGGAAGCAGAACTTCAGCACTCCACATGACGCATAAGAGTTTGGACAAACACTGGACCGTTCGATTGTGCGCTGTGGTGGGACCTGTACAGCTGCAATCTCGCTATTCGGGCAGGTAATAGGTCATATGCTGCAAGTGAAGGAGAGGGTCTATATATTCCACCCTAACGTTGTCGGGTAAGAAGAGTGATATCGGCGCATAGCACATAATGGCCTCGATGCCAGCTTCGACCAGCTGCTCTGATACTTGCTGGGCGACGGATGCAGGAACGGCGAGCATTGCGACTTTTATTTGCTGGGTTCGAATCTCGTCAACCAAATTTTCGGTGCTGCGGATTAGAAACTGACCCACTGGCTGACCGACCTTTGCCGGATCATTATCGTATATGGCCGCGATTCGAAAGCCTCGATCGAGGAACCCTCCATAATTGGCGACAGCACTGCCAAGATCTCCAGCACCAATGAGGACGACATCCCATATGCGCTCGATTTTCAAGATTCGCTTCAGTTGATCAAAGAGAAAGCTGATGTTGTAGCCGGTACCTTGCTTACCGAATTCGCCAAATTGTGAGAGATCTTTGCGAATCTGTGCTGAGGAGATGCCAAGCTGTCCCCCCAATTCTTGGGAGGATGTTATCTCCTTCCCCTCACCAGCCATTTGAGATAAGGCTCTCAGGTAAAGTGGAAGACGACCAACGACGATGTCAGGAACTTTGTTTGCCGGCATGCTCGGCTCCGTGTGATGCCTGTAGCAATGTTTGCCAAATCTAACATATCTACGAGGGTTGCGCAAACATATCCACCATTTACCACCCTTCATCACATTATGATTATGTGTTGAATCGATGAAGAGCTGCTTAGACCACATTCTATTGTTTCTAATTAAGCTTGTATGGCTGACCAAGCGGATTAAATCGACCCGGCATCCGGAGAACGCTTGACGAGTATAATGGCAAGGGAAGCGGAGAAATATTTGTGCAGAAGCATGGCGATTTTCTAGATGAAGTGAGAATCCAGGTCTCCTCAGGCAAGGGAGGCGATGGCGCCATTCACTTCCGGAAGGAGAAATATGTTCCCCGCGGAGGCCCTGATGGAGGCGATGGCGGGAAGG
>DAOWMX010000078.1 GCA_030642885.1 Anaerolineales bacterium
TCCATGATCTGTATCTGACCGATCATGAGCGGCTCTGTGGTCTCCGCGTGAAAACCGCCACCACCCCTCGCGAGTTTGGCCATGAAGGATGCGCCGGCGATGACCGAAGGCTCCTCGATCGCCATCGGAACGAGAATTTCGCGGTCATTGATGAGGAAGTTGGTCGCTACTCCTAATGGGAGTCCGAATACACCGATCACGTTTTCGACCATATGATCAGCTTGATCCGCTTCCAACCCACCGAGCCTCTCAAAAGCGGCCTTGGTCTTTGCATCCAGACCCGCAACTGCAGCGGCGCGTTCTAACCGCTCATCGATCGTCAGCTTAAAAAAACCAGGGAGTCGTGAAGTTTGAGTAGATGTCATCATTACTAATTGTGTCGTATCGAACTGAGCGACATTAATACACGCCGCGGGCTGGCAAAAACTATCAGGTTCTTTTTACAAGCAGGGAACTTGGATTTATTCCCGATTTGCTCTTCAGGATTACCCGTCGAATGTGGTTATGTAAAGTACGCACCGATCCTATTGTCATTTGCATCACCCTATGGATGGATTTTGCCTTGGTATTGGTGTGGGGTACAATCCCGTTGAAGGATAATTACCCGTGAGCCACGAAAAAAACACCCACACTGCAGTTTCGGAATCCACCGACGAAGTCGCAACCCCCGACTCGGAACTTCAAGCACTTCACCGGGCAACGCTGAGCTTGGTCTCCGACCTCTCACTCGACGGGGTTCTTCGCCGCGTTATTCATGCAGCGCGTGATCTCTCCAAAGCAAAATATGCTGCGATTGGGATTCCTAACGGGGATGGCGAGTTAAGCACCTTCATCACCGAAGGACTATCCACGGAGGAGCACGATCGCATTTCCCATCGACCGCATGGACATGGGCTCATCGGGGAAATGCTGCGCACCGGGGAGAGCATCCGCCTGGCGAATATTGCCGACCATCCGAAATCAGTTGGTTTTCCGGAAGGTCACCCTGTGATGAACTCCTTCCTCGGTGTACCAATCAAGGCTTATGGCCGCTCGATTGGGCAGATCTATCTCACCGAAAAGATCGGTGAACCCGAATTTACCGCTGAGGATCAACGTTTGATTGAGATGCTTGCAGCGCATGCTGCTGCAGCAATCGAAAACGCACGCCTGTATCAACAAGTCCTCGGAAATGAAAGTCAGCTGGCGGAGAGGAATGAAGAATTAGGCCTGATGTCTTCCATGGCTACGGCCGTCAGTTCTTCCATGGATTTGGATCGTCTGTTAGAAGTAATGCTGGGCAGGGTGATGAACATCTTCCACGCGGATGCGGGCGAGATGTTTCTGCTGGAAGAGTCTGAAGGTGTATACCGGAAGGCGATTCATCTCGGTGGGGCGTCAGACGCTTTTTGGGAGAACGATCGCTTTCGGATTGGCGAAGGGGTTATTGGACAAGTGGCGCTTACAGGTAACCCGAAATGGACGGAAAATATTAGCGAGGATGATCACTTTCTGCGCAAAGCGGTAGTGGAAAGCGGGTATGAAACGATGGTCTGCGCACCATTGATTGCTCCTGGAAAAGTAACGGGTGTGATCAGCTTGGCTTTCAAAGGCCCAAGGCCGGTCGAAGATCGCGAGATAGGTTTGCTTGGAGCGGTTGGGGCCGGCGTGGGAATCGCAGTCGAGAATGCCAGGCTATACCGAAGGGCACGCAGGGTTGCTGTACTCGAGGAACGCGAGCGTATTGGCATGGATCTGCACGATGGGATCATCCAATCGATCTATGCCATTGGTTTGGGTATGGAATTCGCTCGACTTACCTTTGAGGATAAGGCCCCAGAGGCTGCTGGCCGCATTGAGCAAGCGATCGATGGATTGAACAAGGTGATCAGGGACATTCGAACCTATATCCTCGATTTACAACCCAGCAGAATTCACACCGACGATCTACCAGAAGCGCTTGGACGGCTGGTCCGGGAGTTCAAGGCTAACACGCTGGTAGATGTGGAGTTGAAGATTGATGAGGACGCACTTGAATATATCCAGGATCAACCAGCCGAAGTCCTATTCCACATTGCACAGGAAGCGCTAGCTAATACGGCCAAACATGCGCGCGCCTCGAGAGTTTTAGTGAGCCTGGGTCAATCTTCGAATAGCGATTTGACCTTGCAGATTATTGATAATGGTCATGGCTTCGAAGTCGAATCTCAACCCGATCTTCTCGGTCACGGGTTGTCGAATATGCAGGAGCGGACCAGGCAGCTCGGCGGTGAACTCGAAGTTGTCTCGAGTCCTGGAGAAGGAACCACAGTCACTGTGCGAATTCCTCAAGACCGGCTCATCAGCACAACCACTCGCTCGACAACGCAGTATGAGTGACTTAACGCATTCTCTCTAAAGACGACATTCCTCTTTTGCGTGACAGGTTACAAAATACATCAGGAAGGGTATCACTTATCGAGTCCTTGATGCCGCTCTATACTAGCGCTTGAAAGGTGGCTTGGGGATAGAATTGTCTGAAGCCAGGCTTTATATTATTGACGAACATGTCACAGTACGATCAGCGCTGGCAGAACGTTTAGACCAGGCGGCGGACCTGCACGTCATCGGCCACGCGGGGGACGTAAAAGAGGTAATGCAAGATGTCGGAGAGAAGAAGCCCGACATCGTCCTGCTCGAGGTCAAGCGCAAGGATGGGATGGGGTTGGAAATCCTCCGTTCGATTGTAGCGATGGATTGTTCCCCACGACTAGCCGTATTGACGAGCTATCCGACAAAATGGGAAGAGGATGCTGCACTGCGCGCTGGCGCGGTTTGCTATATGATGAAGGACATCGACTCGGAAGAATTAATCCGTATGATCGAGCAGTGTGCCAATAAGTAATTTTATATTGTTGAATAATGAATGGGGCTGTCCAAACTTATAACAGCCCCATTTTCTATTTAAAAAGGGAAGGTGATTTTTCCTTGTTAAATTATGAGCGGTGATTGTTCATGGAGTATTCGCGGGGTTGGGGAGGGGTTGAAAGATGCTCGTGAAGAGTCGGTGAAGAGATAGAGGCAAAAATGCACTCGAGATCAGCTTCGAGTGCGAGGGGTGATGCCTGGTGCCCCCACGGGGATTCGAACCCCGGTCTTAGCCTTGAAAGGGCTACGTCCTGGTCCCCTAGACGATGGGGGCATCGAGCCGCATTGTACCATTCACGAGAGATTGCGGTCAACGCTTAGAACGTCTGCTGGTTGGTTTTCCCTTGTATGAGGGCATGGTGATTCTTATTCCGATCACCAACCGGCGGTCACCCATCCGGGCACGAAGTCTGGGGTCAATCTCTTCAAGTGTGTCTGCAGTCGTAATGACTGTCGGCAGGGAGGCGTTGTATCGGTAATTAAAGAGTTGGTACAACTTCTCTCGCACCCAGGGCTTCATCGACTGCGTTCCCAGGTCGTCTAAAACGAGTAGATCCGCAGTTCGTATTTCATCGAATCGACGGTCGTACGAAATCATGCTGTCCGGGCTGAAAGTAGCCCGAAGATGGTCGAGCATATCGGGCACGACAACGAACATGACGGGATAACCATGGCCAGCACGGTAGTTAGCAATAGATGCCGCCAGGTGGGTCTTACCGCATCCGTAAGTTCCCATGAGGACAAGCCAGCCTTTGGGTTCTTCGGCGAAGGTCTGTGCTGCTTTAAACGCTTGATCGAGCGTTTTTAAATCCTTCGCGGGGAGTTTTTCATCCTTCCTCAGATTGAAAGTGCCGAAGGTTTGATGGCCATGGATGGAGAGAGACGAGAGTTCGTGTTGGCCCGTATCGTCGAAGGGGCGGCGATGGTCTGGAGCGTAAATACGCACATAGGTGACGATCTCCGGGTCGGAGAGACGTGAACGCATTCGACCCTCAATCTCCTCAATAGCGAGATTCGTTGTCACAACTAAGGGCAGCTGGTTGATATAGCGGAAGTTTAGAATTTGGAAGAGCTTCTCTCGCGCCCACGGGGTTGCGCTTTGTGTCCCGAAATCATCCAGGATAAGAAGCGGAGCAGAGCGGATTTGCTCGAAGCGGTCTTCAAACGTGACTTCTTCGTCCGAGTAAGCATAACGAAGTTGATCGAGCAGGTCCGGTACTGTCAGGAAGAGCGTAGGAATGCCGTTCCCCACGGCGTTGTTGGCGATCGCCGCGGCCAGGTGTGTCTTTCCACATCCGAACCCGCCCTGGATCAGAAGCCATCCTTCTACCTGTTCTGAGAATGTATGAGCCTGGTTGAATGCTCTCTCAAGCGATTCCTGCTGCTGAGGACCAAGCCCCACCCGACCATGCGGGTTGAAAGAATCGAAAGTGAGGTGCTGGAGTTCCTCGAGTTGACTCATGCGGAACAGACGTTCATGCATTCGCTCGTGCAAATCTACCTGTCTGCACGTGCAAATTTGGAGGCGGCCAAAATCCGGATGATCGATGGGGAGATCTGCGCGTAAATAACCCTGACCCTGGCAGTGAGGGCAATCCGGGTCACCTATCAAGTGTTTTGGCTGTGAGGAATCCATGCTGTTACTCGTCTGTTGCTGCGTCCCAGAAGTCAGCGAATTCTCCTTCGACGTAGCGGCGGCGAGCCTTTTCAGAGTCTCCTCGATCTTTTCGCTCATCCTTGCCTCTATTCTGCCAATCCTCCAGGATAGCTTCGATATAACGCCACTTACGGACGTTGTTCGTCACCGCGATAAGGACAGCCTCTTCAATCCAATCAGGCGAGTACTCGTTTTCCGCTTCGCGGAGCTGTTCAGCGATCATCGGTGTCAGCGGGCCGATGTTCTGTTCATAGAGAGTATAGATGTTGGGCCGCTCGAGTGCTAGAGAGATAGGCGCTTCGGGATCCCCCGTGGGCTGCCAATCTCCTGCTTCGATTGAAGCGACCGCTGCCCGCCCTTTGGGGCTATTGAGAAAGAAATAGCTGTCCTCTCCCTGGTCGAATTCGACCTTCACCTTCAGGAAGGTTCCGCGAGCGACTGCTCGCTCCAGTGCATCGATCAACGTCTCCAGCGGTGTCATGATCTCTGGCCTTAACCCCTCCATCAGCAACTGGTCGGCAGCCATCTCCTCCAGGCTGATGTATCGAAAACGCCCTTCCTTCTGGGTCAGAGCCCAGAAAGCGTAAATGGTGACCTTGAACTCGCCGAGGTGATCGATCCTCGGGAGAAGTTCGCTAAAGAAGGCATTGGGAATAGGGGTGAGGGGGAGTTTCCCCTCTGGAAACCCAGCGAAACTTTCGGTTTTATTCATCGATATCTTTTTTAGGACAAGGGATGACTCTACCCACTCACGTGCCTGCGGCCAGATCGACCTGGCGTGTCGCCGCGTTCTCAAACTTCGCCAATGACTGGCGGAATACGAGTTCCACACTGCCGACGGGTCCATTACGATGCTTGGCAACAATAATCTCGGCGATGTTCTGTTTTAACGTATCTTCCTCGTATTGATCGGGACGGTAAATGAACATCACAACATCAGCGTCCTGTTCGAGGCTCCCGGATTCGCGCAGGTCGGAAAGGATCGGGCGAGGCGGGCGCCGGGATTCCACGGCCCGTGATAATTGCGCGGCCGCCAGCACGGGAACGTTCAGCTCACGGGCCAGACCTTTCAAGTTCCGCGAGATGTACGAGACCTCCTGAACGCGGTTATCAATCCTGGAATCTCCCGTCATCAACTGGAGGTAATCCACGATAATCAGGTCTAGCCCGATTTCCATATGCAACCTGCGGCACTTGGTCCTCAACTGCAGAGGAGTGATGGCCGGGGTATCGTCCAGATAAATGTGCGTATCGCTCAGCGCGCTTACGGCTTGCGTAAAGAGGGGCCATTCATCATCACGCAGATTTGCCAAGCGCAAGCGCTGTGAGTCGATCGAGGTTTCCTGAGAGAGCAGTCGCTGAACGAGCTGCTCGTTTGACATCTCCAGTGAGAATAAAGCAACATGTTTCTTGTGGATCTGGCTGGCGTTCTTCGCAGCCGATATGCAGAAGCCTGATTTCCCTTGCCCCGGTCGGCCGGCGATGATCAACAAGTCGCTCGACTGCATGCCGCCTAGAAGACGATCCAGGTCGATGAAGCCGGTCGGCACACCGATTGTCTCATCCTGGTGTCGGGCGAGGTAATCGATACGGTCGTAATAAGAACTGAGTACGCGCTTGATCGGCTGCAAATGGTGCGTGAGGCGGCGTTCGCTCACTCCGAAAATTGATTGCTCTGATTCGTTAACGACATCCTCAATAGTCGTCCCGCTTTGATAAGCCAGACGCGCAATTTGAGCCGCGGCGCCCAGGAGCCGGCGCCGGGTGGCGGTCTCTTCCACCACGCGTGCGTATGCCTCGGCGTGCAGGGAGGAGGGGACATTGTTAATGAGCGTTGTCAGGTATGCTGGACCCCCGACCTCGTCCAGGCGTCCCTGGCGCTCCAGTTCCTCGGATGCAGTAAGGATGTCGACTGGGAGGCGCTGTTCTTGCAGGCTGGTGAAGGCTTCCCATATCCACTGGTTGCGATGAAGGAAGAAATCTTCAACTGAAAGGAAGTGAGCGATGTCGAAATATACCTCCGGGTTCACCAACACAGATCCGAGCACAGCTTCTTCTGCTTGGCGGTCGTGCGGCATTTCCTGAGTCGAACGACCATCGCCGGATGGTGAGATGCTTTTAGGAGGTTGTGGTTGTTCACTCATATTTGTTTTTCAAATTCTCGTGCACATCATGGAGAGATACCAGTTACGCTCTGACGCCTGGTGCGCAGTATTGAATAGCTGCAACAAGCGTACTTAAAATCTAAGAATTGGTTTCGTCCTTATCGTCATCTTCGGTAGTTTCGAGGTCATCGAGGTTAAGTGTCTCAACGAAATCTTTAAATACGTCCAGGCGTTCATCGGGTTCCCCCTCGATCTCTTCCCCTTCGATGTTTTCTTCGGGAATGGATGCTGCTTCGTTCATGACGTCTTCAGCGATGAAAACGGGAACGTGAGTGCGAACCGCAAGAGCGAGGGCGTCTGAAGGGCGTGAATCGATCGAGATTTCTCGGCCATTAATGGTTACGATAATTCGGGCGTAAAAGACATCATCACGGAGAGCGGTGATATTAACTTGAACGATTTCTGCGCCAAGTTCTTGCAGGATGTTGCGAAGCAGATCATGGGTTAAGGGTCGGGTGACCTCTACTTCCTGCAGGCTGAGCGTGATTGCCTCGGCTTCGTAGGGGCCGATCCAGATGGGCAGGAACCGCTCGGAATTTCGCTCCTTCAGGATAACAATCCGCTGTTGAGACATCAGGCTAACCCGAATGCTGTCGATCTCGACTTCAACCATCCACCAAGCCTCCAAATCCACGCTTTCTCATGGATGAAGCGATTATAACATGGGTAGATATTGAACACGTTTATAACGAAGGTGTCTTTGTCGATGAGGTCTGCTAAGATTATGTGTGGAATTCCATTATCAAGGACAGACGGAGTTAATAAATGTTTGAGGGTCTCTTATCTCCCCGAGGGGTCGCTGTTATCGGCGCCTCCCAGAATCCAAACAAATTGGGCTATGGAGTCGCACGCAACCTGGTTGTTTCAGGATACCCCGGCGCGATTCACTTCGTGAACCCCAGTGGCGGGCACCTATTTGACCGACCGCTGCATCCCGATGTAGGCAGCGTTCCTGATCCGGTGGATCTGGCGGTAATCATGATCCCCGCACGGTCGGTGCCAGATGTGTTGGAGGCCTGCGGTAAGCGGGGGATTGGCTTTGCGATCGTGGGATCAGGCGG
Source organism: Anaerolineales bacterium (assembly GCA_030642885.1). GTDB lineage: Bacteria > Chloroflexota > Anaerolineae > Anaerolineales > E44-bin32 > E44-bin32. Next base: position 7,770 of record DAOWMX010000078.1, read on the forward strand.
GTTTAGTGAAACAGGCGAGGAAGGAATTCGCCTCGAGCAACAATGCATGGAGATCGCCCATTCCTACGGCATCCGTGTTTTAGGGCCGAACTGTATCGGCTATCTGGATACCCATCTTCCGATTGATACGAGTTTCCTGCCGCTTCCAGGACCTATTAAGGGTGATATCGCCTTTCTGTCCCACTCGGGAGCCATATGCGAAGCAGTGATCGACTGGGCGCGTGGCCAAGGCTTTGGATTGTCCCGATTATTGAGTTTGGGCAACCAGATGGATCTGAATGAGGGAGATCTTCTTCCACCGACTGCAGCTGATCCGAACACACGTGTTGTCGCCATGTACCTTGAGGGGGTTGGAGACGGAGAGAACTTCATCGAGCAAGCGCGGAAGGTCACGTTGGACGTGCCAGTCGTGGCGATTAAAGTCGGACGCTCTGAGGGGGGCCGGGCAGCGGTCGTGTCTCACACCGGCGCGCTTGCCGGGCGTGATGTCGCCTTCGACGCGGCATTTCGCAAAGCAGGAGTGATCAGGGCCCGGCACAGTGAAGAGATGTTCGACTGGGCGAGAGCGCTAGCGTGGTGTCAACCGCCTTCTGGTCCAAACATGGCTGTACTCACCAACGCTGGTGGACCTGGCGTTATCGCCGCCGACGCGCTGGATGATAACGGTTTAAGGCTGGCGAAACTGACTGATCATACCAGGGGGGAATTGGGGGCGTTCCTTCCACGCGCGGCCAGCCTGAACAATCCCGTCGACATGCTGGCGGGGGCAGGGCCGCGCGAGTACGCCGACAGCTTGCGCCTATTGCTGGCGGATGATGGAGTCGATGGAATCATCGTGATCCTTCCGCCTCCACCGGTGACGACTGCAGCAGAAGTCGCAGGCGCAATCATCCCCGTGATACAGTCAGCGACGAAACCTATAGTGATCGCGTTAATGGGCGAGGAACTTATCGCACATGCCGCCCGGCTCTTCAGGGGCGCACGCATTCCCGATTATCGATTTCCGGAGCGTGCAGCCTCTGCAATGCGTGTGCTCTACGAA
>DAOWMX010000314.1 GCA_030642885.1 Anaerolineales bacterium
GTGGCCAATTCCTTAGGGTGACCTCCCGTTTAGAGAAGCTCGATCACCACCATCCTCACACCGCTGATCAGATAGTATGTGAATGTGAGCTTGTCATGCGCGGCGACATTGAGTTAGCTCTTGACCAATCTACCTCTGGTACCGACATTGATGACCTCAGGCGTGAGTTGCGAATTGGAATGGGACCCTGTCAAGCTGGCTTTTGCGCTTACCGCACATACGCAATTACTTCAGAACGATCATCATCGCCCCACTCTTTAGAAGGTCTCCACAACTTTCTATTTGAGCGCTGGCGGGGAATAAGACCTGTAGCCTGGGGGAGCACGCTCCAACAAATGGAATTCTCCCGTCGCATTTACCTCGATTTGCTCGCCGCCGGCCCAGAATCGGAGAATCGCTCTTGACACATATCATTATCATTGGTGGTGGTCTAACAGGGCTATTTGCGTCTATTGTCGCCGCCGATAGAGGAGCAAGAGTCACAACAATTTTTAAAGGTCACGGTGGTTTATCGCTATCTCATGGCTGCATCGATGTCCTGGATAGAAGTTCCCCATCCAGATCACTGGCTCGCCTTCCAGACCACCACCCGTACAAACTCGTGGGAAAAGTCAATCTTAAGGATTCTGTTTCCGATTTTCGAGATCTAATGCTGCATGCCGGATATCCATTTGCCGGAAAGCTCTCGAAGAGCATGTCTATTCTTACTGCGCTGGGATCCATCAAACGAACCTCCTTTGCCCCCTCCGGAATCGCCAGGGGTGATCTCAACTCAGGTGGGCCAATCACATTGGGACAATTCAGCGGATTTCGGGATTTTTATCCCAGCATGATTCAAAAACGAGCATCCAAAAACGGTGTTGATATAGCGAAAGTTATAGATTTGCCCTTGCTTGAACCTCCTGATCGTCGAGATGCATATCCAACAGACTACGCTCTACTCTTTGAAGATTCTGAATGGCGCGAGGAGATAATTCGCATGTGGAGGCCACTCCTTCCTGGCGTTAAACGCCTCGGACTTCCAGCTGTCCTCGGCGTCCTAAATCATTGTGAGATACACGAAGAGCTTGAGGATTTGCTAGGCATCGAGATCTTTGAGATTCCTACGCTGCCACCTTCGGTACCAGGCCTGCGGATCGAGCGTATTCTTCTCCGTCAAGCCCAGGCTCTCGGCGCAAAATTAATTGAGGGCGCCGGTGTAATTGGCCGGATTGATGGTCGAAGCCGTGGAAAACGCGTAGCCGGAGTAGTCCTGCATTCTACGGGTCGCCCGATTCAACTTGACGCAGATGCAGTCCTGTTGGCGACAGGAGGCATACTAAATGGTGGCCTGGTCGCCCAGCAGGACCATCGCATACGCGAATCTGTCTTCGACCTTCCAGTACTCCATCCGACCAATCGTTCAGATTGGGTTGGCTTGTCACTTTTCCATCGACAAGCATACGCAAGTACTGGCATTTTTGTTAATTCTCGCATGCAACCACTCGGGCTTGATAAGAAACCTATGTTTAAGAACCTTTTCGCTGCTGGCGGTCTTCTGGCAGGTTCAGATCGATCGCTCGAAGGCAGTCGTCAAGGCATCGACCTCGCCACCGCGTATTGTGCCGTTAACGAAGCGCTGAGATGACGTTCTGAGATTGGACCTTAGATTATTCACTGATTTTTAGTCCCAAGGATGGTATCTGAATGATTCACAAGATAACACTTCTTCGCCACGGTCTCTCCATCGGCAATGAAAAGGGGATCATCCAAGGACAAAAGGACTATCCACTAGCTGAAGAAGGCATAGAACAGAGCCACTCTTTATCTCGTTACTGGAAAAATCACGCTGTTTCTTTTGACGCGATAATTGCCAGCCCCCTGCTGCGAGCAAAGCAAACCGCCGAAATCATTGCCTCCGGTATGAAGCTGCCTATTGATTTCGACGAGGTTTGGTGTGAGCGCCAATCAGGGAATGCTGAAGGAAAAACGTATGCTGAAATAAAGCTCCAATATGCAGATCAACCCCACGATGCGGCTTATGATCCAATCTTCGACTCCGGCGAAAGTAGATGGGATCTGTTCATCCGAGCAGCAAATGCAATGCAGCATCTTCTTCGACGCCCAGCAGGATCATACCTGGTCGTCAGCCATGGAGCGATTCTGGACACGTCGCTACATACCGTGCTTGGCATTTCGCCATCTCCAGGAAGAGTCCGGCCAATGCGACTCGGGTTCGCTAACACGGGCTATGCAGTTTTAGCATTCGACGCTGCTGATGCTCGGTGGGAATTACGCCATCTGAATGTAACCTGTCATCTCCCATGAAGATCTGGATGAAACGATGCTAAACCATGGCGGTCTGCTGCTTGAAAACGCAATTATCTACACATTTGGTGACCCTCCAGGCCCAGTCGAGAGCCTTGCAATTCAAGACGGCCATATCCTAGCAATCGGTGATAGAGATCATCTTCTACAAACTATTCCCTCTAACTTTTCAAAACTTGATCTTGGCGGACGGGTAATCCTTCCCAGCTTGACGGACTCCCACATCCACTTCGAGAAATTCTCGCTAAACCATGAGCA
>DAOWMX010000335.1 GCA_030642885.1 Anaerolineales bacterium
GAAATCCAGAACCGCGATCGTGTCCATTGTGTTGTTAGTCTTCGAATACGATCTTGCCGTCACTCATATCAACAACAACAGCAAGAGCTTCAATCGGGACGTTCAGGTGGGCGAGGATATCGCGTCCGCCCTCAAAGCGCTTCTCGACCAGCGCCCCGATCCCTACAATTTCGGCGCCGGCAGTCTGCGCGAGTCGCACCAGGCCCATGATCGTCTGTCCTGAGGCGAGGAAGTCATCGATGATCAGGACTTGCTCCCCGCTGCCGAGATATTCCGGCGAAACGATCAACTCAACCGTCCGGCCTTTGGTATGAGAGGGCGTGAGGGTCAGGAAGACCTGGTCTGGCATCGTGATCGGTTTGCTCTTACGAGCGTAGACGACCGGTAGATCCAGATGATGTGCAGTGGTCAGGGCGGGGGCAATTCCGGAGATTTCGGCGGTGAGGACTTTGGTTGCCCCCACATCCTTGAAGCGTTTTGCCAGCTCCTTCCCGCAAGCCTCCATGAGCGCCGGGTCTACCTGGTGGTTAATAAATCCATCGACTTTCAGAATGCCTCCGCCGAGATTCTGACCTTCTGAGAGGATGCGTTGCCTTAATGTATCCATCTAGATTCACCCCGATTTAATATTGGTTTAGGGCATTGTACAACCAGACGACGCGGATGCAAATGATGTGACAGAGAGGAAGATTTCTAGTGATGGGAAGTGGATGTTTCTGTGCTTGACATAGAACGTATGTTCCGCTAGAATAAGAACAAGTGTGCGATGTATTCGGTGGGGGTTGATTGAATTCCTGGTGTGGCAAACGGCCTCACAGAGGAGGAACAATGGCGAAGGGAAAGTTAACAGACCGCCAGCGGCGGATATTGGATTACATCCAAGACTTCTCCACGGATAATGGTTATCCCCCATCCATCCGACAAATTGGGGCGTCTGTGGGAATCTCATCAACATCTGTTGTTAATTACAACCTTAATCGATTGGTGGAAGAGGGATTCCTGGATCGCGATAAGAACGTTTCCCGGGGAATCCGCCTCACCGACAAGCTGTTAAGGGCGACGGGAAACCTGGGCAATGTCATCCGTGTCCCGATGGTGGGTCGTATTTTCGCCAGCGAACCCGTGCATCTACCCAGCACGGATTCGCCCATGTTTGGTGCCGACGAGGCGATCGAGATCACGCGCGACATGCTCAGCTCCACAGATGAAGTCTTCGCCCTTGAAGTCAAGGGTGACTCCATGATCGATGCCATGGTCAGTGATGGTGATATTGTCGTGATGAAACGCGATTATCATTGGCGCAATGGCGATATGGTTGCGGTGTGGCTTAGGGACCTCGAAGAGACGACGCTAAAATACATTTATCATGAGGGGGATACGATTCGGCTGCAGCCTGCGAATCCTACGATGGATCCGATCATCATCGAGGATCCTAAGCATCTCGAGGTTCAAGGGAAAGTGATGCTTGTCGTACGCCAACTCGCGTAATAATTGAAGAGTGTGCCCTGAATTAGTCTCTTGAATTGAAATCAATCTTTGTTGTGCTCCCCCCGAGGCAGATGCTTCGGGGGAGCTTTTTCTAGGGTTGGTTTGCTCTGGCCAAGAGGATCATCGTCTCGGAGTCTTCTTCGAGGGGGGACCGATCATAGTCACCGCAGGCCGCGACAACCGTGTAGTTCGCCCGCTCCAGGAACTCTTGGACCTTTTCTTCTGATCTCAAGAAATATTTTGCACGAAGCGTATAGCGTTGGGTGGATCCATCCGCGAAAAGCTCGTCGTAATGCCAGAGGATCTCCACCTGGTCTTGAGCGGGTCCTTCTATTCGCTGCGCGTAAACCTGGCATGGGTTTCCGCTTTCGGGCTCAACAAAAGCGGTCAGAGGTTCGTCGGGGTCGACCCCTTTGAAGGGATCGACCGCGGGATTCGGAATCTCGAAAGCGATAAGCCCATCTGGCGCCAATTGTCCGCTGATATTGCCAAAAGCAGCAATCAACCCGGGGTCATCGAATGTAGACAGCGTGTTCATCGAGGCGATGGCCAGGTTGAATCTCGTGTCGAATGCGAAAGTCTGGATATCGGCCTGAACGAGACAGGAGTTTTGTTGGAAGAAAGGGGCGAGGTTTCTTTGTGCACGAGC
>DAOWMX010000201.1 GCA_030642885.1 Anaerolineales bacterium
GGTGGGCGGTACTGATAAAAAGCGATAGCCGGTCGCTCCCCATCTTTCCACTTTTCCAGCGCTTCTTCAGCCGCACCCCGGATCGCGTTTCCGGTCATGAAAGTCAAGCGCGAGGCGGAGGCGGACCCCGAATCCGCGGTCTGCGCCGTATCAGAGACGATCAAGTGGACTTTCTCAATCGGGACACCAACGGCCTCAGCAGTCATTTGAACCATCGCCGTATGCGCCCCTTGCCCGACGTCCGCCCCTGCGTGATGCAGAACGACTTCCTCAATCTCTGATCCGCCATGCAACTCGATCTCCGCTGAGCACTGCTCCGGCGCACCGAACGAGAAGCCAACATTCTTGAAGCCGCAGGCGAAGCCGACGCCGTGCCGGATGTGCTCTTCCTGTGTGTCATCAGAGGCTTTTAACTCAGGTCTGCTCCAACCACGTCCTGTATGTTTCCAACCGGCTCTTTCTGCAGCTTTTTCGACCACTTTATCAATGGTTACGCCCTTCGGCAGAGGTGTATCCACAGAGAGAAGAGAACCTTCTCTCAGCAGGTTCCGCATCCTGATCTCTACTGGATCGATCCCCAGTGATTCGGCTAACTTATTCATCTGCCCCTCGGCGGCAAATGCCCCCTGTGGTCCGCCAAAGCCACGGAAGGCGCCCCCAGGAATGTGATTTGTATATACAGAATATGCATCTACCTTTACGTTCGGAATCTCATAAGGACCCGTGCACATCATGGTTGCATTCCCGAGAACCTTGGTGGAGGTATAGGCGTATGCACCGCCGTCCTGGATTACATCAGCCTCAGCAGCGGTTAGAACACCATCTTTCGTGGCGCCCCATTTCGTCCTCAAGATGAAAGGATGCCGCTTGTGATGACCGATGATCGATTCCTCCCGAGACCAAATGATCTTGACCGGCCTATCGATCCCCTGCTGGTGCAAACGATAGACAGCGAGAGCCAGAGCGATCTGGATCGACATATCCTCCCGTCCGCCGAAAGCCCCTCCAATAGCAGGGTAGATCACACGGATCTGATCCCGCGGCAGCCCCAATGCGTGGGCAACTTGTTCCTGGTCTTCATGCGTCCATTGTCCGGCGGCTTCGATCGTCACCCGCCCTTCTTCATCGATGTAACTTATTCCCGCTTCTGGCTGAAGATACGCATGCTCCTGCGAAGGTGTATGGTATTCCCCTTCGATAATCACATCCGCTGCCCCAAAACCCGCCTCAAGATCCCCTTTCCGAATCTGGTAATGACAAAAGACATTGCTGCCGTTGTCGGGGTGGATGAGGGAGCTTGATTCACGCATCGCTTCCAGCGGATCCAGAATCACCGGCAAGTCCTCATACTCCACCACGATGCGTTTGACCGCCTCCGCGGCGATCGCTTCTTGGTCTGCAATGACCAGCGCAACCTGGTCACCTACGAAGCGGACTCGATCGGTATAGGGTTTGGATGACCCCGGACCGCACAATACAGGCTGGTCGGGCATGATGAGACCATACTCGTTTACAGGCACGTCCTTGGCGGTGAAGACCGCCACGACGCCAGGGATGGATTCAGCAGAGGTTATATCGATCTTTGTTATGCGTGCATGAGGGCGACCCGCAAAAAGGATCTTCATATAAGCCTGGTTGGGTCGGTTGATATCCCCCGGGTAAAGGGCTTTTCCAGTGACTTTTCCAACAGCGTCGACGCGCCGGATCGATTTTCCAATCACAGACATTCAGTACTCCAGGCGATTGTTCTTTCGAGTGACACTTCGCCCCTCTAAGTGAGTGACCTGCGGTGCCTTACGATCGCACCCGCTCCAATTCAAGGTCGAATATGCGCCGCAAAACTGCGATGCTAATAGCGTAGGTTGGATCCATGCCGAAATAGGACAGCGAGCCAGCCCCCAGGTTCTTCCCTCGGGTCATCGGAGTATCGGAGGCATAGTGGAGGACGCCAAGGTCAAATGGTAGGCCATACAGGTTGACGATCTCATTTATCGGATATCGTTTTGGGCGGAAGAGTTCATATACAGCTGATAAATAAGGGCTTGCCTCCATCTCGATATCTGTATAGCCCTCTCGATAGAACACATCCATGTAGCGCGGCGTTTGCAGGAACGTGCCCAGTACACTTACGGCTTTCTGATTGTCCAGGACAGTTCCATAAACCAGGTCATCGCGTAGATCGGCGGCGCTGAAGGAATTCTCAAAGAGATAGGTGTTGCGTGAATGCTCGTCATGGATCACTGCCGGAACCATCACATCGCCAACGACACCATTCAGAGTCGCCGCCTTGCCCATGACGTAAACGCCTCGCAATTCTCCAAACCGTGAAGCGGCATGCGAGAGGATCAGGTAAGCCGCCATCCCCAAGGGATAGTCGATGTTCATAACAATAGCGTCTGAGTCTTTAAGCCGGTCGAGGTCCTCACGCTGGAGCCGAGGGTCGATCCAATCAGGGCGTATATGTTTAAGCTCGATAAGCTGAGCCTCTACGTCGAAAGCGTGTTCGCTCTGAACGCGGACGATCCCGGCTTCGCTTTCGGCTTGAGCACGTTGACTATGTGCCTCTTTGCCAAGCTCCGACCGAACGTACTTCTTAAGCGTGTAGTAGAGGAAATTCTCCCGGCCGGAAGGGGTCTGTCGGGATTTTATCTCCTCCCACTCTTCCAGGAGGTCATGGCACTCCGGCTGCTTCAGGTAGCGTACAAGCTCCTCTTCATGGCGGAGCGCATAACCGCTGATTAAGTTGACGATGCTGTGGGCGTTACTGGAAACGAAATAAACCGGTCGCTGCAGGATGGAAGGCACCACCTTTTCGATGCATTCCCACCAGATTTGGGTCGCCTGGCGGTAATCATTCAGCGAACCTGCCAAGAGACGGATTTTTAACCGCTTCTCTTTTGATGCGATTGCACGGAGCATCACCCAGAACGACTCCCCCCAGGCATCTTGCATTCTCCTCAACTCATCACTTTCGATCGCCAACCCGGCAGCCAGAACCGTAAGCCCCTCATCCGTCTCGAGTGGGTCGTCTAGAAACGATCCTACCTGTTCACCTTGTAATAGATGATGAAGTTTATTCCACTCGATTTGGAAGGCAGTTAAGAGCGGAACCATATCGTCGATATCTGAACGGCTTGCAATGAAGCAGGCTAGTGTATCTTTCCCATCGAAGAAACTCCTCCGACGGCGAGCCTGTGCCACAGCCGGCTGCCACTTCTCGACATTCCCGAATCCCTTCTGAACAAAGACAGCCTGGCTTTGACCAAGCACAACCCTCTCCACATCCACAATGCAAGGGGGGAGACGAAGAGAACTATAAATTAGCGCCGACGTATCCGGAGCTTCGGAGCGTGCATGCGGGTGAAGAGATGACCCCATATTCGTGTGCACTTCCTCAAGCGAACGCACTCTCACGTCCATTGTGGAACGAAGGAGCGAGTAATAAGTCCGCATGTAGAGCTCGATTTCCTCAGAGCCTGTTCGTGGCACCGTTCTATCCATCGATATGCCTCAATATCTGCGTTTCCTTTTCTCTGCGCGCTCCCTGCGCTTCTTTCGTTTTTCAGCCTTCCGGTCTATAGAGACATCTGTTTCTCCCGGCCGAATGGGAAAGACCATCGCGTAGATAACGCTCAGAACCGTGTAGCTTAGAAGTGTGAACAGAAAACCCACAATGATCTTGACCAGCAAACCGCCTCCCAGAAAGGGAGCGAATTTGGGATAAAGGGCAGCGTGCGGCATGTACATCCAGCCGTTCACAGCGTTGGCGCGCAGAAACCAATCTGCGAAGAAATAACCACCGACGGCGAAGAGCACAATCAGGATTAATCCCACCCCTCTCCACTTGGGATCTAAACGTTCCTTTTTTTCCCGCTCCTTATCGAGAGATCTAAAGCGGTAGGAATCTCGTCCCATGACGGCTTCCTCCTCCTCGGCTCGCTAAGAACCGAGAACTCTTGTTAACAACTCCCCTCAGGGAGCATCTACCTCATTAGTTATATCCCAACGATATTGTAAGAGATTCATTGTGACTCAGAACCCTGCTGCATCTGCTCGGCAGCGCGCTCGAAGGCAGAGAGTATCTTATAGTAACCGGTGCAGCGGCAAAGGTTTCCTGTAATCGCCTGCTGGATCGAAAAAAGATCAGGCTCGGGCTGTTCTTCGAATAGTTTAGCCCCCGCCATCAAGAACCCTGGCGTGCAATATCCGCACTGCACTGCACCTTCATCAATAAAAGCTTGCTGCAGCGGATGGAGCTTATCAGCCTGACCAAGCCCTTCGATGGTAACAATCTCAGCCCCGTGCGCCCGCGGTGCAGGCACCATGCAGGCCATCACCGCCACACCATCGAGGTAAACCGTACAGGCGCCGCATTCACCTTCCGCACAGCCTTCCTTTGTACCGGTTAAACCCCCTTCCTCACGCAAGAGACGCAGAAGGGTTTTATTAAACCCGCTCTTGAAGCTATGCGGCTCCCCATTGATGGTCGTCTCGATCGCCACGCCTTGATGGTGCTCCATGGAGCTCGATAGGGGTTGAATCGGTTGAA
>DAOWMX010000182.1 GCA_030642885.1 Anaerolineales bacterium
CATTTAGTTCGACGGCCGATGCCGTAATCCAACAATTCCAGATCGTGTCATGGGGAGTGACCCAGAGCCACGCTCCGGTAGCGTTCTTTCCTTTGACCTCAGCTAAGTCCCCTTCCGACAGTCCCCAGGCGTAAAGATACTGCTTGTCCGGACCGTAACGGCAGTTGATGCTACCGAGAGCGGTGGCGATGGCAGCTTCGGGGGTGGCCGTAGCGCTGGGCGTGGGGCTGAACTCAGGTGTCGGTGTTTCGGTGATCGTGGGTGAGGGGCTCAGGCTGGAAGTTATGGTTGCACTAGGCTCTATTGTTGGACTCGCTGTTGGGCTTGGAGTTATTGATTCGGTCGGCGGCGCGCTGGTGGGGGAAGGTGGCACAGTGGTGGGGCTGGGTTGGGCTTGAGCACAAGCCGAGAGCGCGATTGCGCAGGAGAGAGGGATGAGGAAACGCCGACAATGATTCTCCATGTTCGCCTCCAATGGCGAGGTGTGTGAAGCCTTCGGTGGGAGAGGGTACAACTTTACAGCTAGGTGTGCAGGCGCGCAACTGGCCTTGACATTACGAGAAACTCGTCAGGTTGACGCGGCAACCTCCGTGCAAGAATGGAGGAGAGTGCTTCGAGGTGTTTAGCCTGCGAAGTCCCCCGTTCCGCTCTGCGCCCCCGAAGCGAAGCGGAGAGGGGTTTGGGGGGCGAAGTCCCCGACCGAAGGGAGTGGGAAGCGAAGCCGAATGGTGAAATCCCTGAAACGTTTCGATTTTTCGCTCGGAAACCTAATGTGTATCCCCCGAATAATTTGTCGTTTCTCAACAGTTATGTAGACTACCTGCATTGATTCAAGGCGCATATCAAGCAGCCGCTTTGGCGGATAGATCAGGAGGGTTCTCTAATGAACCAAGTCATAGAGGTAATTCATAACCGCAAATCCGTGCGTGCCTACGAGGATAAACCGCTGCCCGAAGATGTGCGTGACATGATCCTCAAGTCAGCCATGCGCGCGCCAACAGCTGGCAACATGATGCTGTATTCCATCATCGAGGTCAGCGATCAAGAAGCCAAGGACAAGCTGGTCGAGACGTGCGATAACCAGCCGTTTATTGCCGAGGCGCCGCTTGTGCTCATTTTTCTAGCTGATTACCAACGCTGGTTTGACTACTTCAAAGTTTCGGGGGTGGAACAACTCTGCTCCGAAAAAGGCGTGCCGATGGTAAAGCCAGAAGAGGGGGATCTGTTCCTCGCCTGTTGTGATGCCATCATCGCTGCTCAAACAGCCGTGATCGCCGCTGAATCCCTGGGTGTAAGTTCTTGCTATATTGGCGATATTTTGGAGAACTACGAGATTCACAGAGAGATGTTCAATCTGCCCCAATACGCTGTTCCGATTTGCATGGTTTGTTTCGGTTACCCATCGGTAGAACAAAAGGAGAGGAAGCGGACGGAGCGGTTCGGCGAGGAGTTTATCGTTTTCAAGAATCGGTATAAGCGTCTTGGGGAAGAGGAGTTCAAAGAAATGTACGCGGGTGTTTATGAACGATTGATGGCGGGGAGTGCAGATAAACGTGACCAGCCCAATGTTGGGATCAGGATGTATAAGCGCAAGTTCAGCGCTGAGTATGCTGTGGAAATGAGACGGTCGGTCCGCACCATTCTGGATGCATGGATAGCATAAATCCGAGAATCTTCATCACTGCGCTTCTCAAAACGGCTTAATTTTGGAACCTTTTCATGGTGAGGTGGAGCGCATTGGTGGTGAGAAAAATTCAAAAGAGGTTCCCCTGGTTGATTTCTCTCTTCGCTTTTTCAACGAAGTACCGGGTCTCACATTCAGGACAGAATAGATAGTATTCGTAATAAGATGACTGGCCCGCTTTGGGTTTTCCGCGCGGCTTCTTTTTAATAACCGGGGTTCCGCACTTCCGGCAGGGCTGCCCAACCTCAGTTATTTTAGAAGGGGCCAGCTTCTCTAATTCCAACTGTCTCAAGTAGCCTTCATCTTCGATTAGCTCTTCTTCGATGGCAGCATAGGATAGGTGATCCGCCCGCTCATTATGCGGATCTCCGGCGTGCCCCTTCACCCACGAAAAGTGGACTTCATGTTCCTCGATCAAGGGGAGCAGCCTTTCCCACAGATCTGCATTCGGGACGCGGATACCGCCTTTGCGAACGTAGCCGTTTTCCCGCCAGGAAGAAGCCCATCCTTGCGTAACGGCGTCAACGAGGTATTTCGAGTCGCTGTAGATCGTGGCCGTGCATTTCTTTTTCAAGTGCTCGAGACCAGCGATCGCCGCCATGAGCTCCATGCGGTTATTGGTTGTGTGCCGGTACCCCTGCAAGAACTCTACTTCCGATCCTTCTAGCAGGATCACGAAGCCGATCCCGCCGGGACCAGGGTTGCCCTCGCAGGCGCCGTCGGTGTAAATGCGTACGTGCTTATCCGTCATCGTTCATTGATTGTAAAGCCTGGGTCGTCATCCTTCAATCCCTGGGCTTATCTAAAAATTAGAATTTAGATGTGCTGTGTAGAGGTGAAATGAGGATGGAAGGTATGGATGTCGTCGGTGCGATATGAAAGGGCCCTGGCAGTGTGCGCCGGCAGTTCAATGGAGCGATGCTTTGAACCGCTGAAACGCTGTTGGACTGAGAACGCTGAAAGGTAGCCACTGAGACGCTGATTTTGATTACACCGCGGTAATGGAAAGCCCTGCATCGTAAGCGCCGGAGCCAGGCGAGTAACGGATTCCCGCCTGGTATTGGCTTTGAGGGTCCGCGCGGCTTACAATTTACTCCCCTGCTGCGATCGTAGACGGATCGGTACCCAGATCGATCACGGAGATGACGCTAGAGTCTTCAGGGTTGATGCGCGTGACCAGTCCTTCGTTGGGGCTTGTAACCCAGAGGCTTCCCGCGTAAAACACAATACGGGCCGGAGGATTGGTAATGCTGAAACCGCCAGAGCCTGAGGTTGCCGGTTCGTAATAATTGAGGGCGTGTGGGTGAGTGTACCAAACGCGGGTTGGATCGACCGTCAGCCCATGGATGAACGCGTTTGAGGACAGCGTGGTCACCACTTGATGGGTGTTTGGATCGATACCCACAACCTCGTCCTTGTCGGATAATATCACCCAGACGGTGCCATGACCGTAGGTGACCTCGCTTGGTTTGCCTTCGAGCTTAACAGTCGCCACGACTCCCCGGGTCTCCGGGTCGATCTTGAGCAATTGTTGACCTTGGCTCTCGCTCACCCATATCGCATTCTCGCCGATCGCCACATCGTAACATCTGTAATAGACGACACCGTAGCGTGAGCCTGTGGCGAGGTCAATCTTGCGGACGCCCAATCCGCCGGTTACCCACACTGCACCCTGTCCGGCGGCGACGTGTAAAGTGTTGCCGCCTAAATTGATTGTATCGACCACTTCAAATGTGCTGGGATCGATTCTCCACAAGGTGCCCTCGGTTCCGCTGACCACCCACACGTTCCCATCGGCGACGGCGATGTCACTGGGGAAGCGTCCGACGTCGATCGTGGCAATGACCTGATTCGTCATCGGATCGATGGCGTGCACCTGGCCCGCGTTGGGCGCGGCAGCCCACACCAATCCGTTCACGACTTCGAGGGCTTGAACCGTCGCTGTGGGATCTTCTGTCTCACCGGGGTCTCCTTCGCTTCTGTATTCAAAGCTGAAGTCACCATCGCCGTCCTCGTCAAACACATAGAAATTCTGAGGTAGCCGGTCAAATAACGTTCCCGCCAGGGAAGTGAGATGATCTGGTGCAGCAGCCATATCGCCGCCGATTTGCGTCAGCGACGCGTATTCCTCGCCGCGCACCACCAGAAGCGTACCCTGCGAATAGAATTCATCCTCGTAGAGCAGCCAGAGGCCGCTCTCGCCGGGACCATCCGCCTGTGTTACGCTCACGCCTGTCCCCGCGAACATGTCCGCCATGCGATTGACGACCTCCACCAAAGTCAGGTCGGCGATCTGGTTATTTAGCTCTTCGAATTCCGCGGCCATATCTGGGTCACCGCTAAAACCGGCGAGCATGCCGAGGCTTAACATCGTAAACGCTTTGGCCTCGTTACCCTGGGCTGCGCTGATGACCAGCTGCGTGCTGACGGTTGGATCATCGGATTGCAGCACGTACACACAGCCGCCCATACCTTGTGGTGGCTGCATTTGCACCGGTCCCCCCAGCGCTTCGCTGACTTCCTCGTCGGTGAGCAGCGAGCAGGGATCAAGCTGCACGCGCTCGGCTGGCTCCTCCGTTGCAGCCGGTTCTTCAGGTTCGGCGGGTTCCGTGGTCGGTGTCTCGTCCTGGCTTCTGGTCAGGATCGGGATCGCTCCGCAGGCCAGCGTGGTTACAAGTGTTAGGATGAGCACGAATGCGATAAGCAATGTGTTTTTCTGCTTCATTGTGAATCGTCTCCTATGAAATTGTTTGGCAAAGCCAAGGGTACAACAGGTTAATGTAGATTGTGTTAGTAGCTTTGGGGGAAGGGTGACCATCCCTTTGGCGTTCTATAGTGTCATGATTGGCTGCCCGCGCTCTCATCTTGAGAAGGCACAATCATCGTAGATTCAACCCACAAATGCAACATTGACAGCAAACATGTCATCGATCTATGAAGGAGCTTACTCAAGAGAAGAATGAGATTCTTCGTCGCTCTGTTCATCAGAATGATTTAATCTTATCTGTAAGCGTTGGGGGAAGTGAGCGCTTCCATCGTTTGAACCGCTGAGACGCCAATTTTAACGAAACTGCTGAAAATCAACCCTGAACGGCATGTGGGTGAGCATCGAAAGATAGCGGAGGTTCTGGATAGATAGGTCAGTGAAATCAGGTTATCTGCGCTTCAGTGGTTCTATCGTTTGAACCGCTGAACCACTGAGTCGCTGATTATCATGAAACCGCTGAAAAACGCCTAATTTTCACGCCATGAATTATCCAAAACAATACCTTGATCGCAGAAATCACGAAGTGATTGGAAGCGCATTTGAAGTTGACCCGGCATGCATAGCTAGCGCCA
>DAOWMX010000267.1 GCA_030642885.1 Anaerolineales bacterium
TCCGTCGCCGCCCTGGGGGTCCCCAAGCGCGCCGCCGAATCCAACGAGACTCTTCCTATTATGGACGAGAGCCACACGTGGAATTACACCGCCAAGGAATGGCCCTACGGATACGCAAAGCACCGCGCCGAAGAAGAGGTGCGTGGCGCTACTGCCGAGGGCTTTGACACCATCATTCTCAACCCGGGTTCCATCGTCGGTGCCGGGGATAAAAATCTCACCTCCAGCGCCATCGTCATGCATATGGCCCGCGGCAGGCGACCGCCCATTCCTCCGGGCGGCCTCAACGTGATTCACATCGATGACGTGGTCGCCGGTCACATTGCCGCCTTAGAACACGGAGTGTCGGGAGAGCGTTACATCCTCGGCGGTGAAAACATCACCCATGAACAGTTACTTTCCACGGTTGCGGAGGTCGTCGGCGCGCCGCGCCCACGCTGGCACATCCCCGACTGGGATCTTCGGCTTCTCTCGGGCCCTGCCGAATTACTCGGGCGGATGCTGGACATCCCTCTGCGCGGACACATATTCCGCCTGGCCGGGCTGTATTTTTACTATGACAACCGCAAGGCGCAGCGGGAATTGTTTGTGCCAGCGCCGCGAACACATCGATCCGCGATAGAAGATGCCTATACCTGGTACCGAGACAATGGCTTCCTCGATTGAGCGCGCTCCGGTCCCATCGATCGAGGCGCCCATATGGTATCCATAACCCCAACCGTGATACACTAAGCCCGACCTCGCTCCTATGAGTTAATTGCCTTGGCAAAATCGAAGAAAAAGACTGCCCCCGAGACGATCTTGGCTTCCATCCTGCGTGCGACCGCTGCCGTGGCTCGTCAGGATACTTCGAGCGAAGATGATGTTATCCGTGCCTTAACGGACGAACTTAATCATCTCGGCCTTCGAGGAACCGTGGTTCTCTTGTTACCGAACGGTCGCCTGGTGTTTAAAACCCATTCATTAACCTCTGCTGCAGCAAAAGCACTCAAGAAGGTTACCGGCATAGGGATCGCCGATCACGAAATTGACCCCGCCAGCGTTGATCTTTTCCGAGAGATATTTTCAACGAAGCAAGCAGCCTTTTCCGACGATAGGCCTAAAGTTCTCTCCCAAGTAGTACCGTCCGCGCCGGCATCCTTACTCCCCTCTATCCTAAAAATCCTCGGACCCGGCAACGTCATTTTCGCACCGCTCATCATAAACGACGAACCAATCGGCGCCATCTCCGTAACTGCGGAATGGCTCACGGCCGAAGATCTCCCCTTGCTCTCTGCGCTTGCCGATCATGTCTCGATCTCACTCGACCGCGTCCGAAACCGAAAAGCGATCGAATCATCATTAGCGATTCAACGACTGCGGACTCAGGTTGCCGAGATGCTCACCAGCGATCTCGATCTCCCCTCTGTAATGGAGCGCATTCTCCAGTTCGGGAAAGAAATAACGGGCGCCGATTCGGGAGCTATCGCCCTCATCGAACCGGATGGGAAAACCCTGACCTTTCCCTATAGCTTCGGTGTTCCTGAGAAAATGAGGAAAATGCCTCCCCTCGGCTCCGGTTTAATTTGGATCACTTTTAACGAACGCAAAGCGATGCTGCTTGAGGATTACAGCGAGCATCCAGATGCCCTGAAACCTGCTGTTGAAGCCGGGATTCGTGCGCTGTTAGGTGTGCCGCTCATCGCGGGGGATGATGTCATCGGCGAGATGGCGTTCTTCGGGCGGTCCAAGGATAGCAAGTTCACGCGCGAACACCTTGCCCAGATGGAATCCATCGCCGAGATAGCCGCAGTTGCTGTAAAGAACGCCCGCCTTTTCAGCGAGGCGCATCGCCGCGCCGAAGAAGCGCAGGCATTAATCCGCACCGCTCACTCGATTTCCGCCTCCCTCGACACAGAAACCGTTCTTGACGAGATCGCGACTCAGGCGAAAGAATTGCTGGACTGCGACGGAAGCCGCATCCATCTCGTGGATTACGACACGGGTACGGTTCGTTGCGTCGTCGCCCAAGAGCCGAATGCGGAGGATCTCCTGGCGTTCGAGTTTAAGATTGGCGAGGGCATCACCGGCGGCGTTATCGAGCGCGGTCAACCTGTCGTGATCAACGACCCGACGGTAGACCCCAACAGCATTCAAGTGCCCGGAACCCCAGAAGACGAGCCGGAGTGTCTGGCGATCGTGCCGCTTTCCATTCGCCAACGGACGCTGGGCTCAATGACCATTCGCAGGCTCGGTTTGGACAACCCATTCACGAACAAGGATCTTGATCTACTTTCCGCATTCGCGGCGCAAGCAGCAGTTTCGATCGAGAACGCGAACCTCTTCGGACAGATCGAAGCGCAGGCACAGCGATTGGAATTGCAGGTCGAAGAACGCACGCGTGAACTGTCTCTTTCGGAGGCTCGCTACCGGTCCTTGGTTGAAAGTGCTCAATCCGGGATTTTTCAACTCGATCTCGAAGGACGCTTTCTTTATGGCAATCAAGCCCTTGCCACCATGTTTGAAGTGGAAATTGAGGACGTCATTAGCAAACGCTTTGATACGCTAAGTTTTTATCAGCCAAAACAACTTAGGCAACTCCTCGAGTCTTTTGATCAGCGAATCCACGGAAAGCTTGAACCGACAGAAATATATGAAACGGAGTTTCTAACCCCCAGCGGACGCACACTACCAACCCTTATCGGAGTCAGCCTGATTACCGACGAAGAGGGGAAGCCTCAGGGCCTTACCGGAATTATCACCGACATCTCAGAACGAATAGAGCTTGAAGAAGCACTTAAAGCCGAACGCGATCGACTGGACGCCATCCTCGGGCACGTCGGCGATGCTGTCATGGTAACAGACGCCGAGGCGTCGATTCAATTCGTCAACCCCGCCTGGGAACGACTGAACAATTACTCTTTTAAGGAAGCTCTCGGAAAAACCCCTAAAATCCTCCAGAGCGACAAACACGATGATTCATTTTATTCCGAAATGCTGGAAACCATCGCTCAGGGAAATACCTGGCAGGGCGAAGTCACCAACCGGCGCAAAGACGGATCCACATATGAAGCCGCGCTAACGATCACTCCCGTCCTGGGTCCAACAGGGACCGTCATGAACTATGTGAGTGTCTACCACGACATCAGCGCGCTGAAGGAATTGGACCGCCTAAAATCGCGTTTCGTTTCTGATGTTTCCCATGAGCTGCGCACACCGCTGACGAACATCAGGCTGTATCTCGACCTTATCGCCCGCGTTAAAGACAGGGGTAAAACAGAGCGTTACTTAAAAACCCTTTCAAGGGAAAGCGATCGTCTGGCGAATCTCATCGACGATTTGCTCTCACTTTCGCGCATCGATGTTGGCACCACCCAGCTCTACCGAAGACCCATGAATGTGAATGGTATGCTTCGCTCCCTTGCAGAGGATCGAAGATCTCTCGCCGCGAAGCAAGGATTGCAGCTTGAAATAATAACTGCTTCTGACTTGCCGGAAATCCAGGGCGACGAA
>DAOWMX010000276.1 GCA_030642885.1 Anaerolineales bacterium
ATGCTCCTCAGAATGACATAGGCCTGGAACCAGTAATTTCGAGCCCTTCGGTTTCACTCAGGATAAACTCCGCGAGAAATCCCTTGGATGTACCTCGTGCGCATTCCTTACGTAAAACGAGCCCCCTCCGCATGCACCTTAATTTCCCCAAAGACACTTAACCGTCTTGATGTTCGCACCTGCAACTCCCGCGACGGTACCTATCGCCCCTTGCACGAAATTCATCTTATAAGTACATTTGAGCTTATAAGACTGCGATTCGAACGAGGTGTATCAACACAGAGGGAGCTGTAATGACCGAGTCACTGGATAAAGCCGTGGAAGAAAAACGGGTAATCGCGTTTCTGGATCTTGCCAACTTCGAAGATGGCGCAGTAACGCGCGGCGGGTGTTTGGTCACCGATGCAATGACGCGCCCACTCGAATTCTGGGTCAGTGGTGGAATCCACCCGAACAGCATTCAAAAGATGCTGTATGGGGATACGTTGCACGAATACATATGTACCGACCTGATCGGGATTCCGCTCCTCACTAAGCTGGAAACGACCCCCGATTTGATCCTCGTTCGCGACGCAGAATTCCTAAAAATCCGACTGCTCATGGAAGTACCCGTCCTCTGGGTGCGGGCGACCGTAGATGGTCAGTATGTCCTGCAGTCGCTCCCTGGATATGAGAACGAAGCCGAGGCGGGAAGGGACTTGCTGCCTCGGCGACTGCGAGGGCGCAATATTATGGAACCCTTCCTGCGTATTCGCACTGCCGTCGAAGAAGCTCACAACCTGAAAGTCGGCGAGGAGAAGAAAGACTAATTTGTCCCCGCTAAAGATTCAACCTGCTAAAAAGGCTTCGCGGATGAAGCCAGCTCAAGCGTATCCCGCTCGAGGTTCGCGCCTCACGCCGACGACAATACATCCCTTTCCACTCCCGACGCAGGTTTCGCCAGAAATGAGAGGGGGTTCGTTTTCTGTAACCTTACTCTCGGGAGCCGCTTTGGGGATTACCCCTGTTCAAGCAGCTCTCTTACCACCTGAACCCAGCCGAATAGCAACGGGATTAACGAGTGCTCATCAGATCGAATCCTTCGCGGTTGAGTTAGATCAGCCCCCGGTCATGGGCTGCGCTTGCCGCGCCACTCCGCCACTGTCTGGGGATGGGCCACCGCCGTTGTCTCACTCTGACCGGTCCTATCGCGAGCAAAGTCAAACACAAGTGCCGGGTTCTGCCCTAAATCTAGAAATGTTGCTGCCGTTTCTCGAGCCGAACGTGCTTAGCGCGCAGACGGCGCAGCTGGTCCTTCCCGGGGAGCTTCGTGGGTATCAGATCGAAGCGGTCAATGCGCTGTTAGCCCGGGACGCGTTCCTGCTGGCGGATGATCCCGGCACCGGGAAAACGGTCTCTGCTTGTGTTGCGCTAATGGCGAAGTTCCAGAATGGAGAGATCCATAGAGCGCTCTACGTCTGTAATAAGAGCGGGCTCCGGCAGACTGCAGGTTTTCTTGCGCAGTGGGCACCGGGATTATTAATCACAGTCATCCAGGGTGCTCCTGAATCTCGTAAGCGCCAGTGGAATGCCCCGGCGCATGTGTACCTTGTGGATTATGAAACGCTGACGATGGACATCGAGCAGGAGCATCTTGTGGGTGATTTGCTGCAGTATGATCTCATTCTTCTTGACCAGATTCAGACGACGGGTTTGCGATATCGATCCTTCCCTGGAGCCTACCAGCGGCTTGATGCTCCCATCCGTTGGGCTCTGGCGGGCGCATTTCCGAAGGAAGTTGAGGATTGGGTGGGATTGTTTGCGTTCTTAACCCCAGACCAGGTCCGTGGGGCGGCTGGTATTACGCTGCCGGATATCAGACGCCGCTTCCGACCTTACATCCTGCGCAGGGAAAAAGATGAATTGAAGGATGATCTTCCAAAACGTACCCGACAGGAGATATGGGTAGACCTTGATGATGTGCAAACCCGGCGTTATGAGGATGTGCTGGCTGAGGAGCGATACCGGTTGACTCAACTTGGAGATGCGGTTTCTCCAAGCCATATCGAAACTGCGGTTGATCGTTTGAAACGGGCATCAAACTTCGCGCCCGAATCGCTCGGTGGGGCGAAGGTGCGAGCCCTGATCGATCTTGTCGAGCAAATCGCTGCGGCGGATTTGAAAATGGTTGTTTTCAGCCAATTTAGCGAAGGCGGGGTCGATCTTCTCCAGCCTGTCCTCGAGCCTTACGGGATTTTGAAATTGGGAAAAGAAGCTCAGGAAGAGCAACGAGCAAAGGTTCTTGATGCATTTCGGGCTCAGGAACATTGGCATGTTCTCTTGCTCGAGATGGGTACGCGGACGGGAGATGAGGCCTTGGTCGAGGCGACCTATATTATTCATTTTGACCACCAATGGAATCCCGCGGTTCGCGTTAGGGCAGAGATGAGGCTCCACCCGCAGATCTTCCGCGCCATCCCCGTAAATATGTATGAGTTCTGGGTGGCGGGGACGATTGACGAGCGAATCTACGCGCTGTTAGCGGAGAAAGGACTTCTCCCATCAGATGTTCCTGAGGAGACACGACCCGCTGAGTTAGAAGGGCGGATCACACTCGATGAGTGGCTTCACTGTATCCTGGGGACTCCGAGCGTGAAAGAACCGGGGCGAACACCCGCAAAGCATCCGATCGGAACCGGGATTCTCCCGGGCACGGCAATCCTTCGCGATCGTTTGGCGGAACTATCGCCAGATACGTTGAACGCGGCTGTTGAGACTTTTATTAAAGCCCTTGGTTATGCGGAGATTGAACCTCTCGACGATGGGGATGAGGGTGGCAGTTACCTGCTTGCCTGGCGTGCAAGTGAAGGTGAGATCGAGCGGGTGTTGGTACGCTCGATGAGCACTCATAAAAATGTCGGCATTGCCAAGGCGAGAGCGCTGCTGAAAGCCATGGAGATGCGTCGTGATTGTGTGGGGGCTTACCTCATCACGACCTCCGACTTTACTTCCTCCTGCAGGAAGTTCGCCGATGATTCCAATGGACGCCTCGCCCTCGTTTCCGGTTCTGAGCTCTATCGCCATCTCCATATCCTGGGACAGTTCTAACCCAAGCGGAGGAGTTTGACCCGTCATGCCCTCAATACTATTTGTGTGTTCTGCGAATCAATGCCGGTCGCCAATGGCGGAGGTGCTTTTCGAAGCATTTCTTGTAGAGAAGGGAGAGCGTGAGGCGTGGAGGGTCGAATCAGCCGGAGTCTGGGCATATGACGGTTCTCCGGCGACCGCGAACGCTCAAAAGGCAATGGCTGAGCGCGGCCTGGACCTCTCGC
>DAOWMX010000021.1 GCA_030642885.1 Anaerolineales bacterium
CAAAGAGCAAGCATAAATTTTGACCCAGCTCCTTGCCTAGTTCCGAAAGAGCGAGGTTGAAAGAGAGAGATGCGGTGAAAGTTGTATCCGCCTCCGTAATTGTCTGATGGTAACCCTGTAGATTTGTTAATAAGGAATTTGGAACCTCATCAGAAAGGCGCTCCAGCGTTGACCGCAGCACAACCTCGTAAAATGCCTGGCCTGAAATGGCTACTGCCCGGTTGCAGTCAATATAAATAAGGAAGCCGGGCTTACCGGATTTCGCCTTATAGAACTTCTTCGCATCCTGATCCGCCAGCGAGCGCATCAAGTTAGATTTTCCGCTGTTGCTCAGACCGGTAATCGAGACGCAGTGGCCCGCCGCAAGTTCAGTTAGCGCATTTTCGGTGAGTGAGGAAAAAGGAGTCACTTTATTCGCCATCAAATCTCCACACAAGAAGGCAGGGTCAACATCAGGCTGACCCTGCCACGAGCAGTTCAGTTGTCGAGCAGGTGATTAAAAGCTAACTACTAAGTAGTGACACGAGTCCGCAGACTGCGGACGATGAATATTAAAGCCAGAAGCAATCCGCCCGCCAGCGCCAATGCCGGAATTCCGACTTCATCTGCGAAACCGGTTGCGGGAAGAGCCGTTGCTGTTGGCGTTTCTCCACCGCCTCCCTGCCCTGCAGCCAGAGTCAGCTGAGCCGCAGCTGTAGCTGTTTCCGGCGCTAAGGTAGGCAAGGTCAAGAATGGAGTCGGTGTGTCCGTTGGAAGGACAACCACCAGCGTTGGTGTCACCGTAGCTGTTGTGTCCGGCAGCTCAGTCACGATCGGTGTGCGTGACGGCGTCCGTTCAACGACGACAGCGGTTTGAGTCAACGCTTCCTGGGTGTTCTGTTGGTTGACGAGCACCACGTCTGTGGCGCGAGCCTCTTGCTGCCGCGGCGCCAGCACCAAAGCATAGACCAACAGACAGATCATGCTTAGAACCAACAAACCACCCAGCGAGACAGCTGCGATCACGAATGTCCGATTAGATGATTCCTCGGGCAATGGACCGCCTACATCAAATTCTTCTGCCATGGTCTCTACTCCTCAGCTTTTATGGGCCTGCTCGCAGCCAACTGCTCCGCGATTTGGCCACCACCTACTCGAATCACTGCAATATTTCGATATTCGCGAGTGGAACTGTTTTGGTTCCAACTCCATCAATTTCAATCGTTGCGCTTTTTGCCCGTATTCCGCTAGGGTACGTCTCGACGCGTTTAAGTACCTCTTTAACCACAGCGACTTCCCCCTGATAAGGCGGCTTTAGAACCCGTACTCTTACCCCCGGTTTCAACGATACAACCCGATCAGGATGAGACACTTGACGACTGGAGGGCTGCGGGATAATCGCCTCTGGACGTTGTCCGGGTTGCGGCCAAGCAGAGCCTGCATCAACCGCGACCTCGCGGCCCACATTGCTTACAAAAAGGTTGAACGCAGCCGCATTAATGGGATGCTCCCCGAATCCCTCGGTGAGCAAAACCGGATAAGGCAACCTGCGTGCAACCGGGATCAATTCAGATGGCATTCCGCCCAGGATCACCCCTCGAACAGAGAGCTCGGTCGCCTGATGAAACGGCGCCGGATGATCACATATCCCCGCGACCAGGACTGCCCCGCGCAGATTGACATCCAACTGATCTGTCTGCAGCCGCGAGGATGGGCCATCACCCACCAAGCGCATGACGCCGTAGTTCTGCAGACCATTGCCCCAGACGCCCTGGATCAAGGTGCCTATCGCTTCGATCGTCACAGCTTGCACCCCATCCGATGAGATGACCTTTCCAGGAAAGCCAGCCTTTACCTGCAACACTTGACCAAAGGATTCCACGAGGATTCGGCCTTTGTTTATGCCAACGATACGACCTGATGCGGGAGTACGCACCGTTCTGCGTGGTACTCCTGCCGGACCCGCGAGCACATCACCCGTTTCCACTCGGTCACCCTTCTGGCAGGTAATATAGCGTCCTGCGTCGTTTTCCGAGATACCCAATCCACGGGCAACATCCAGATAATAGTGTTTTGGGTCGATTTCAGCTTCGGCGACAATGTCTGCCGCCTGAAGGCGCTCGTTAACACGCACTAACACCGCCCCCGGAACCGGAAGAACACGCTCGCGGCGGATAACTGTAATAGGGATGACATGCGTCATCGAAGACAAGAATAATTCGCTCATGCTATGAACCACTGAGCCTGATGATGCAAGAATGGTGCCAATGCCTCATACTACGGCTCCGATATCATACAGCCACTTCTTATTCAGCTCTCGGCGGCGGCCAGGATCTTGGGCAAGTACAAGCGGTCTCCCGCGGGCGTCGATGATCAAACCAACGGCCCCACCGGCAATACGCAGTGCACCTGCTTTTCCTGGTCCTCCGAAGCCGACATCGATACCTCGTTCAGGTCTGAGGGTAAGATGCGCGTGCTCCCCTTGACGGATCGGCACGACTGCGAGTTGGCCCATTCGAACCTCTCCGACAACATCTTCGCTACTTTGCTCAAGTTCGAGGTGCAAACTGAGAACCTTTCGCCCCATCCGTGTATTCCCAACCGGCGACACAACCGTCCCCAGGCTCACGAAACTCCCGGATTCTAAGACATGGACAGTCAACATCGGGACCGAGCCTGACGCGGCGCCAAGCGAAGGGGAGAGACCATGCGGGTCGAGCACAAATGTTGTGATCCCCGTTGGCTGTAATGCGTCCAGCAATGCCAATGCGGCATACCCTGACCGAGGAGCTCTAGCCAAGACGCTTCCACCGGCGATTATCGGTTCTACGGAAGGCATCAACCAGGATGATTTGAGATCTCTGCCCTTGGGCCACCGCTGGCGAGCGTGTTTCAGTGAAAGCCGAAGGATCTCACGTGCTAACGCTAATTCTAGAAGAAGATCATCCTCTTCTGTTGGAACGGTTGCCGGGTTAATCGATTTATTATAGATGTAATCTAAGATCGTCCGTTCTGATGTTTCGGATGGCAACCAACGGGCAATGTTGCTAAGACTGCTATGCCGGAGCAGAGTCGGTAAGGGTTCCCCCAACCCCAGGTCGGTCTCTACACTCAAGCGCAGATCTCCTTCGAAGGCTGCGGCGATCATCGTATTGGATGCGCCTACATCCACACCGAGAACACCCTTCGCTGGGTCATAGATACGGCTTAAATAACGGATCACCCGTCCATAGGCGTCGGCGGTAAGCATCATGCCGCCGCCGGACCACTGTTCCAATTCATCAAATCCATGCACGCGTTTATTACGCGCTTCGGCGATCGCTTCACCGAGCGCCAGCCGGGCATGCCCCAGGTCCTCTACTCGGAGATTGGGTCTTACATTCGGTGCAAGAGCGATATCGAGGCGATCTCCCACGCGGTCAGCGATCGCAGCGCCCAGATTGCGGTTGCCCGCGTATACGATTCGTGGTCTTTGATTCGGAGAGAAAAGTTCACTGGCGACAGCGACAAGTTCGATTAATTGCAGGACGGAATCCTGCGCGCCGCCATCCGTTCCGCCGACAACAAGGATCAAATCCGGGCGGGCGGATAAGATGAGATCAATCTTCTCCGATTCACGTCGGCTGTCGAGCAGGTCAATGACCCCCACAAGATCCAAATATGTCGATTCTGCGAGCCGCATTGCGCTATCTGTGGAGACTCCAGGCATCAACCCCACAAGCACTGTTCGAACCTTCGGTCCCGCCGATGCCGTCGCCACAAAAGTGTCTACTCCCGATCCCGTGCTGGTGACGGGCATGATTAACAAGTCCGTTTCGTCTAGCAATTTCCTTCCTGTAACGGCCTTCACCTGGTCGAGAGCCATCCGCACGCCCTCGCTAATATCGGATAAAGGCGCTTTTACAGTTGATGGTGCACGACCAGAAGCGATCAGGCGAAAATGGCCATCGACGACATCGAAGAGGCTGGCTCGGGTGCTCACGCTGCCCACATCGACAGCCAATATGGTATCGGTATCTAGTATCGAGCTCATCGGCTTCTCATGCCCCGCCCACTATTCGGGTGACCACATCGTGAAGGAATTGAAATCGCTGCGCTAAGACGGCGATCGTTGCCATCAACGCACCAGCATACATTACGCCAAATGTTACCGCGATAAAAATCTGACCAAGATATGCAAACACTTCAGCGATCTTTGATCGCCGCGCCCCCCCTGTTAAGTCCCGTTGGGCGCTGAAGCGGAAATAAATCAATACACTGATGGTCGCCAAGATCATTAACAACGCGCTGATGAGCCGCTCCAACCATATAGACAAGGGCTCACCTGCGGTAGGAAGGGCAGTAGCCGGTGATAGCGTTCCTGCTGCGGCCATGCTCTGCGGCACCAGCGTCCCTGTGATGCTCCCACCCACAACGACCGCTGCCCCTACGCCAACAAGAAGCGCAACCGGGAAACCCCCGAATCGCGACAGCCGGGGGGAGAGCTTAAATAGCATAAACAGCGCGAGCATCCACGGAATCAGGAATGTGAGGGCTCCCTCAGGCGTAAATAGTTTGGAAAGTCCACCATCAATGAGCGGCTGAACAAGTGTGGGTTTTACAATATTTTCCCAGGCGATGGCGCCAGCGAAGCCAGAAGCGATCCCAATGAATAAATATGTCGCAATTCGGAAGAGGACATTGTCGCCTATCACGTAACTCAAGATCATCACTGTAATGAATGCAGCGATGATCATTTCGATGAAATCGAGCGGTAGCTCGGGCATTTACTTATTGCCTCTCATCAACGCTCTCGCAAACGTATGAGCCACAAACCAACTCCATAGGCACCACCCGCGATCAAGATTAATTCAACGGCCAACATCCCCATCCCAAAAGCATCCCATTGTCTACCTGTATCAAGCGGCAGTCCGCTGTACTGCCGATAGGACACGGCTGCCGGTATTCCGGTAAGGATTCCATCCACCTGTGGCTCGGAAGCTTCAAAGTACGGTCGAACAAGCGGTTCCGCTCCAGCGCTCAACACCATCACCAGAGGAGTGTCCCCTATCCATGGATGGGTCTGTTCCACCCATGTTCGTGCTGTATCAGTTCCTGCCGTAATCACGATGACCAAATTGAAATCCGATAATCTATGCACTCCCTGAAGCAAGGGCGATTCCCAAACCGAGCCTTCGAGCGATTCGGGAAGGTGATACCCGGATAAAACTACGCTGCGCGGGGCAATCGCAAATAGTTGAACCGCAGTCGGTCCTCCCGAGAGATAACCCAGGTGCAGGTAGCTCTCTCCATTTACAGCACCGTAACCGGCGCCGATTTTGTTTAGCAACCCATCCGCCAGGGGTGGTCCCGTTGGGCGGGTTGAAATGGTTACGATTGGTAGTGAACGCATTACAGCATGCTCAAGCAGAGCGCCAGCGACGGTATCAAGTTCGCCGCTATAACCGGGTGTGTAATCGAACACGACCAGCGCTGGTCGATCCGTAGGAATGCTGCCCATAAGATTGATCAAGGGCGCGAGGTCCCTGGATACCACACTCGGGAGGGCATAACCTTCAACACCAAGCTGGCTGAAACCAAAAGGCACAATCACAGCGAGGATCAGGATGAAAGCTATCGCCCAACGCATGAGAGGCAGGCGACGACTCTCTGCCTTTACGGGTGGGATCTCCCTCTCTTCTTTCTCAACCAGCCGCTGCAGCAGTTCGGCTTGTGCATATTGACGCTCGGTGACCTCTAATCGAGACGCTGCTGTGCTCGCTGTTCGCGGCATGGCGACTACCGGCTCAGCCATTAATACGCCGCGCAATCCAGCAAGCGGTCCCGCTGATTCAACCGGCTGCACTTCATCTGATTCGATCGCTATCTCTGAGCGGAAAGTGTCAACTGGCCGCATAGCTTCAAGCCAGGATGGAAGCGTTGCTGGCGCCAGGTCAAGCTTCTCTTCTTCCTCTTCAACCGCTGATGGGGTCTCCAGTTCCGACTCTCCCAGCCAATCCGGGAGCTCTATTGAATCCAGGTTCAGATCACTGATTTCGGTGGCGGGTTTCTCCCCAGTTTCTTCATCGAACAAAGCGGGGACATGCGGGAGCCCTTTCGCATCCAATAATTCACTCTCATCTGGGGCGGGGAACCATTCCACCTCCTCAGGAGGTATGGGCTCCCCCATGGCGGGTTGGGGATCTTCATCTAACTTGTCCAGAGCTGGTGCGCTGACACCGACTTCGTGTGGTGGTGTCGCACCCTCCGGCAATATCTCGTCTTGTGATACCGGACTAGGCACATCTGGCGGCGGGCTGGGATCCAATGCTCGCGGCGCTGGCTGCTCGGTTGATTCATCTGCATCTGGAGAAGGCTTGAGACCTTCTACCCCGGCTGGCTGCTCGCCTGGCGTGTCATCCCGTAAACGTGTGATCCAATCTTCATCCTCGCCTGACTCAGGTTGTTCTTCCGTCTGGGCTTCCCTTCGCTCTCGAACCCGTGAAAGCCACTCCGGAACTTCCTCATCAGATTCTTCATCGCCAGCGGCTAAGAAATCGTCCATCCATTCGGGAATCGCATCCGAAGGCGGTCCTTCCTCAAGACCCGAATCAGCTTCCCGCAGCCTTCCCAGCCAGTCTGGTGCAGCCTCATCCGGTGCATCCGGCTCCGCTGCATGATCTTCTTCCGCACCGGAACCCATTAGTGCATCGGAGCGGATGTTCGCCAACCAATCATCCCCTTCACCGGGCGCCTCTGAGGCCGGTGGTGAAATCCCATCCGCATTAGATGCCTGTTGATCTGAAGGCGGCGTATCAACGACAAGCGGCGTCAGGCGCGCTGCACAATTGCTGCAGACTTCCGCAGTTTCCTGATTCATGGTGCTGCACATGGGACAGCGAATTTCAGCCATGCATTATTCCCCGTATGGCCGATCAACAGCCAGTAAAACTCGGAGGCCCGTCACGATAGATCCCAGGGCTACTCCAAGGAGGATGCCGCGCGCGCCTCCAGCAGCAACCACCTGCACCAGCCAGTTTCTCAGGCCGGCGAAGAAACTAAAGAACAGACCCTCCGGCGATAATACGCCCGGCCCGGAACCGATCAACACGAGCAGAGCGGTTCCAACGAAGACGAGGCTTATGAGATCTCTTCTCTGCGCCACCAAGCGAAAACCAGCAAGCGCTAATGTGATTGCCAGCAAGGCCATCAAGCTTGCCTCGACTGGTAACTGAATTGAATTGAAGAGAAACAGGACCACTGGACTATCGGGTCCTAAGGCCAACCCCAGAACGAGCGTGAGCACAAAGGCAACGATTAATATCGCACTGTACTTCCATCCAGGGTCCTGCCCACTGACCTTCGTCCAGTGAACCAAGAACATATTGAAAAGCCCGATACCTAACGCGACTGCCGCCAGCAAGACTGCCCAACCCATGATCAACAGGCGTAATTCGAAGATGCTGCCAAGGAGACTATCCGCGGGAATTTGATCGATCTGAACGAAGTAACCCAACAGGACGATGATCCCAGTACCGACGGCCATAGCCGCCCATAATAAATAGGTTCCGATCTTCAACGGATCACTCCCAGAAGGCTAAGAACAGCGCCGATAACGATCCCGGCAATAATGAGCATTCGCACAGCATCTTGCACCCTCAAACTTGCCCTGTGAACTCGTCCCACATTCAGGTACGCTCCACCAGCAAAGATTTCCTCACCGATCAAGGGGTGCTCAGCGGTCGCATAAAGCAAGGCTTGTGACTGTGCATCATCCGTCCCCGCTAAGACAAAAGCCCCCTGTCTCTCACCGAAATCGGCTGCCAATGCTCCTTCTGCGCCGAAGGAACCGGCCAGTACGTGAACAGAGATGTCTTCACTGGCCAGCAGAATCGGCAAGTTTGCTACATAGGAAAAGGGGGTGGGTCCTAGCATCCGCCCGGAGATGGGGCTATAGCGAGGCAAGGCTCTAGCGTCGGAATAAACCTTGCGCAAGGTATCCTGGGCCAAGATTGCCATCGCCCCGTCGCCGGTCGTGGCAACAACCGGTTTGTCACTCATCGTCGTCTTCTCGGCAATGCTTGTCAGGATCGCCAGCCCAGCCAGCGCTGGCGCGCAATCGGTCCCGATGACCGACCCGGTTCCGAGCGACAAGTGGACTCGCTCCCCTGCCTCTACAGCGCGCTCGATCGCTCCATTTAAAGCTTCATAGCCTCTGATAGGACGAAAAGTCGCCGGCCGCCGTCGATCGATGGTCATGAAGAAAACCAGAAGGCCGACGAACAACAGCAGGATTAAGAGACCGGTGAGATCCACGCCGCTCATAGGGGTTCTTCCTTGTTCCTGAGCATCACAATCAGATCCGAGATAGCGTCCGGATCTTCCATTATTTTGCCGAATTCATTCCATGTTCCAGAAGGACCGCTCACGAGGGGGTTGAGTAGGTACGCCGCTTGAGCACCCAATGGCAAAATTGGCCTGCCAGCGTCGAGGAAAGCTGCGACTAAGCCGCCCAGCCCAGATCGACGAAGTATTTGAGCAAGTCTTCGCTGCACCTTTACCCTTCCCTTCATCGCCGCGCAGTATAGCATAGTCCGCGCGCGCCGGAAACTTGCTCCACCACACAGATAGGGGAGCGCAGTCACACCGCTCGATTGTAGACCGCGGTACTATGCGGGTCAAGCGGACGAGATTGCCTTCACTTGGTCTTAGGCTATAATTGCGAACAGTTGTTCGAAAGACAAACAATATGGGAATCCATCTGCCTTCCTTACTTCCTCAGATGCAAGAGATCGGCCAAGCCCTCTATGAGCGGAGTCTTCAGGTCTCCGCGATGATCCCCAAAGCAACGAATGCACTGCACTCCACGGCCGAACTCGATCATTCCGAACTTCAATCCAGGATTAAGAAGGCGGGGAATCGCTGGCCAGGTGCAATCCCTACCGAAGAAGCGCTCAATCTGACATTTCCGCCGCCTACAGCCCCGCAGAGTCTTCATGTGATCGGCGCCGATGGCTCACAGATCTATCCGGATCGCCACGCAGCCGCGTTTTATTACCTCATTAACATCGGCAGCATCGTAGTTTCACACGGCAGCGGCAAAGCCCCCACGATCGAACATGAATCCCGGCTCTTTTTTGAACTTGAAGACCTTTACGACGAAGCAGATCACCCTGTCCAGAATGCTTATGTAAACCTGCGCCGGGATGTCGCCGAGATGAAAACGCTCGCAGAAAGGGCTGAAACCCTGGCTGGTGAACAGACTCTCGCAATTCTAGACAACAGCCTTCTACTGTGGATGGCGCTGCAAACCGGCGGATCGATATCTCGGGAGACGGATCGAACCCTCCAGCAGTACCTGAAGCTGCTCGATCGTTTGCGCTCCACTAAGACTGGACTGGCCGGTTTCATCGACCGCCCCCGGAGCGTAAGTGTGCTCGCTTTAATCCACCTTGCCGGGCTGCCAGATGATCAGATTAACCAGGAAACGCTACGCCTGACCCCCTTCCGCGGTTTAACGGATCGGGCGATTTTCACCAAATTGCTGCCGCCTGGCCATCGCAGCGCGCTCTTCATTTCTGCGTCTCCCCTAAATCGCGACTTCCGTACGGCCGGTCATGAAGTCCATTTCTTCTATCTGAATACTGATGCCAAGGGCACGGTTGTCCGCGTCGAAATTCCGTCCTGGGTCGCGCAAGACCCCGAACTGCTCAATCGCGTTCATGCCGGTATTTTAAAGGATTGCCAGACGACAGGAGGGTTCCCCTATACGCTGGTGCGAGCCCATGAGTTGGCAGTTATCCCTCCGCAAGAGCGAGCTGCTTTCGAAGATATGCTGCAACGGACGCTCCTCGGGCACGACCTGCGACCTACACAATCTCAAAAAGCGCTCACAAAACAGCTCACCGGACAGCGGAAACAACACAGGTTATAACAGGAGGATTGATGCCGGAATCGCCAAAGATGATCGGGCGCGTGACACGCTGTAGTACACGTGGATTCGTGGGCGCCATGCAGATCTCCGAGAACGCGCTCCCTGTGTTCGGCTCTCTCTGTCAGGCGGAAGCGCAAGGTGGGCGTAGTTATGTTGTCGGGCTGGTGTACGACATCAGCATCACGGATGACCAGTTTGCCCGGCAATTAGCTGCGCTTGATGAAGTTCCGCAAGAACAAATCGCGGATGGACAACTCAACCGCCAGGTCCCCGTTGAATTCAGCGCTTTGGCCGTCGGTTTCCACGATGATGATGGATTTCATCAATCTCTGCCTCCACAACCACCGCTAACATTGGCTTCTGTTTTCAGCATGGTGCCAAATGACGCGGTTGATTTCACCTCGGAGCTTCATTTCCTGCAGATGATTCTGAACGCGCCTCAACTCCCTGTCGACGAACTTCTCGCGACCTCTTTGCGGTTGTCTGCGCAAGCGAGGCCTGAAGAAGAACGCGAGCGGTTTCTGCTTCAAGCCGGCCGCGAAGTCGCCCGTTTGCTCGCACAGGACCTCACTCGCCTGGAGAACATTCTGCGCGGTCTGCGCGCAAAGGAGTGAGACTATCCTTGACCGCTCACGCCGCATCCATTGATATTAAACGCAAGAGGACGAACAATGTCAGACTCATCTGAACTCGACGCATATTTCGGCCCCAAACGAGACGAACGCCCTCTCGGAATTGTCCTGGACGGATCGCTTTCCGCCGGTCTGCAGGTGAAACTAGATCCGCGATATGCTATCGAGAAACTCGCCGTAGGCCGATATGTCGTCATCCAGAGCCGAATAACTGGCAGCACCTTCTTTGGAATCATCACCGACATCGCTCTCGGAGCAACAACGCCCGATCTACTGCATCATCCGCCTGATGCAGCGGATACTTTCCTTCTCGATGTGTACTCCGGCGGGGTGGCTTATGCAACGCTGCACGTCAGTCCGATGTTAATGCTCGATGAGGAGGACGATCAACCCCGCCCCATTAAAACGATCCCCTCTCATTTCTCCGCAATCTATGAGGCAACGGCACAGGATGTCGCCCGCGTATTCGGGGAGGAGGACGATGAGCACTTCTACATCGGAACGCCGCTGGATATGGAAGATGTCCAGGTCAACCTCGATCTAGCCAGATTCGTCGAACGTTCATCCGGAGTATTTGGCAAGACAGGCACGGGAAAATCATTCGTCACCCGCACGATTCTCGCCGGCATCATCCGCTCAGGTCTGGCCTCGACGCTGATCTTCGACATGCATAACGACTACGGGTGGTCGATTAAGGACGAGAGCGGCCGAGAGTACAAAGGACTGAGGCAGCTCTTCCCAGATGGACGCGTTAGTGTGATCACACTTGACGAGGCGACCTCGCGTGCCCGCGGCAGCAAGTTTGACGGCACCCTTACGATCGGCTACGAGGAGATCGAACCTGAAGACATAGAACTTTTGGCGTCCTTACTCGGGTTGAGTGACATTCAAACCGGCGCGCTTTACTTCCTTTACCGACGCTTAGGCAAGAAATGGATCTCAAAATTACTGGATGAACAGTACGAGGAAGAGATTCAGAATATTCTCGAGAGCGGTCGCATTGTGGGAGGCACGCTGGGCGCGATACAGCGTAAGCTCGAATCCTTCATCCCTCGCATGGGATTCCTCGTCCCCGGTGAAGGATCGAAGGTGGTCGATGATATCTTCCAACGGCTCAACATCGGAACAAGTGTTGTTCTTGAATTCGGTAATTACGGAAACACTCTGGCCGCCTATGTATTGGTCGCCAACTATCTCACCCGGCGCATCCATGCAAGCTACGTCCATCGGAAGAATTTGGCCGCCGGGAAGAAAGGCGAAGAACCCCGCCCACTCGTGATCGTAATCGAGGAAGCCCACAAATTCCTCGACCCAAGCGTCGCCGGGCACACGATCTTCGGCAACATCGCCCGGGAGCTGCGTAAATACAACGTTACTTTGCTTATTGTCGATCAACGGCCGAGCGGCATCGAAGATGAGGTGATGAGTCAGATCGGGACCCGGGTGACCTGCTTGCTCGACAACGAAGCCGACATTCGGGCGGTCTTCTCGGGTGTGAGCGGAGCAAGCGCTCTGCGCGAGGTGCTTGCTCGCCTTGATACCCGCCAGCAGGCGCTCATTTTGGGGCACGCCGTTCCCATGCCCGTCGTCGTGCGCACACGCGATTACGATCAGCGTTTCTACGCTGCGATGGGTATGGACGAGACCAACGATTCCGCAGGGCAAAAGCCATCCGGGGAGGATAAACTCTTCCCAGATTGATCACTTTGGCTGATTTTCGCCGAATGAATCCTCTCGTGCAGCACCCTGGAGATTTCTCGGAGAGTTTATCCTGCGAAGTCCCCGACCAAAGGGAGTGGGGAGCGAAGTCGAAGGGCCGCTCCACAACTCTCTCGAAATGACATACCGGCAGCGACCATTCAAACGTATGTCATTTCGAACCCCTGGAAGGGGTGCCTGTCCTGCGAAGTCCCCGACAAAAGGAAGCGGGGAGCGAAGCCGAAGGGAGAAATCCCTGAAACGTTTCGATTCATAATACGAGATTCTGCGAAAGTGTAATTCTCCTTAGGCTATTGCTGGATCCTTGACGAGCAACATCATAGGGATTTCTCAGTCGCCGCTTCGCGGCTCTCTCGAAATGACAGGTTACTGACCAATGTCATTCTGAGCCGAAGCGCAGCGAAGGCGAAGAATCTCGTTGTCCCTGGAGGAGAGCTTTCTCGAGATAAGAACGAGATTCTTCGTCGTAATCTGTCTCCCGATTCGTTAGTTAAGAACATTTCTAAAAACTAGCCGGTTGATCCGCTCCAGGTTTCTCTAGACCAGAATCAACATCTGTCGATTGTACGAATAGAACAACTGTGCTATTCTGTTCCTAATGGAACCAGTAGAAAAACTCGCCATCTCCAGCCGGGAAACAATTTTCGAGGCCGATGGACTCCCACTGTTAGGTCGCTCGAATAACCTGACCGGCGGCTTGAAACCGTCCGTGATCAGCAGGCGTTTTGGTGATCCGGACAAGGTCCACCGCGTGCGTTCTGACGGACACGACTTCCACATCCACCTGGCCGCCAGCGGTGGTGGGCGTAAGCTTCCCCTACTCAAAGCCATGCTCACTTCAGCTTGTGAACGAAATTGTAATTATTGTCCCTTTCGTGCCGGCCGCGATTTCCGCAGGGTGACTTTCCAACCAGAAGAGCTTGCGCAGACATTCTTTAATGCTCATCGTTCCGGGCTTGCCGAAGGACTCTTCCTCTCGACTGGCATCTTTGCCGGTGGAATAAACACACAGAACAAACTTCTAGAAACGGCCGAGATTCTCCGCAAGAAACTCCACTACCGCGGTTACCTGCACCTTAAGATCATGCCTGGGGCGGAACGCGGGCAGGTGCTGCGGGCGATGAAGCTCGCCGACCGCATATCGACAAATCTTGAGGCCCCCAATGCGTCTTGCCTTTTGAAATTAGCCCCACAGAAGGCGTTTCAAGAGGAGTTGGTATCTCCCCTTCAATGGGCGCAAGAGATACGCCAAACCCTGCCAGCCCATCTTGGGTGGCGCAGTCGTTGGCCTTCCATCACTACACAATTCGTTGTTGGCCCCGCGGGAGAGACGGATCTGGACCTCTTGAGCACTGTCGACAATTTGTTTCACCAGACAGGACTGCAGCGCGCCTATTTTGAGACGTTCAGCCCCGTTAAAGGGACACCGATGGAGGGTCACCCTCCAGAAGATCCACAACGAAAGGTACGGCTCTACCAGGCTTCATTTCTGCTGCGCGATTACGGTTTTGATCTGGAGGAACTCCCCTTCAGTTTATCGGGCAATCTCCCTAAAGAGCGTGATCCCAAGGTAGCTTATGCGGATCAGGTTATCCGCGAGAATCCTGTCGAGGTAAACAGAGCCGATCGCAGCGAGCTTCTGCGTGTACCCGGGATCGGACCACGCGGCGCAGATCAGATCTTGAAAGCCCGCCGCTCATCTTCAATTCGCGAACTTGGTCAACTCCGCCGTTTTGGAATCCTCACCGAACGCGCCGCACCCTATATCACCCTGGATGGGTCCGCCCCCTCAACACAGCTCACCCTTTTCTAGTTACCTTCCCCCAGATCTGCCTTTAACATGGATTGCGCCATGACCTGGTGCCGCAATGCGAGCCATGCAACCGCGGCCGTCACCAGCCCTGAGACGATCAAACCTATGGCGAAGAATATTGAAGCCGCGCCGGAGCGGAAAGTCGCCGAGCCCACAATCTCGAGAACATGGTACAGCGTGTCAGCCAGCGCCAGCAAGAGACCGATGGACATCAAACCCTGGTAACTGGCTCGCGTTCCTTGGGCTGCAAGCGCGACCAATCCTGTAAGCGCTACGAAGAACGCAAATGCAAGGAATTGAGTTGGAGGGTTGTCAAATTAAATTCTGCAGGAACGCCGAACAGGAAATCATCAATCAAATGGGCGGCGCCAAACCCGGCGAAGATCGATGAAACTACGATGACGCGATTGCTCCAACGGAAATGATCTGCTGCTGGCTTGAGCATGGGGCGCCTCCCTATTGCATACGGGTCTGCCAAATATTAGGTTACCACCCGTCCTATAAAGCTTGGCACCCGCTACTTTCTGCGGGCGCCAATATTTGATCCTGTGGTGTGCCTAGTATTGCTTTTTTTCTTTTTTTAGTTTGCGCTTTTCCTTAATCGTTAGCTTTGGCTTCTTTTTAGTCTCTTTCTTGGACTTATCCTTTTTTCCTTTTTCACCCATTTTTACCCATCCTCACTTTCCAATGGTTGTTTGCGATTCATCCCCATCATAGCACTTAAAATCCCAACAGCTAGGAGCTCGGCAATAGTTTGCAGGGCAATCGCATTCTCGTGAGGGGGACTATTAAATTTTGAGAAAGCGTATTAACATCAGGTCAAAAAGGAAGGGAAATGGGCGATCTGATGACACACTTCTCAAAGGTAACCGACATTCGACCCCCGTCAGTTCCGGGGGCTCAGGAAGATCAGGGGAAGCGGCATCCA
>DAOWMX010000181.1 GCA_030642885.1 Anaerolineales bacterium
AGATCACCAACCTGCCTCCTGCCGATCTTCTCCGGAGGGGCATCACGTTTGTGCCCCAAGGGCGCCACGTATTCCCATTGATGACGGTTCGTGAGAACCTGGAACTGGGTGCGTATATCCACCGGGATCGCAAATTAATAGAGCAAAATCTGGAGAAAGTTTACAACCTCTTTCCCCTCCTTAGAGAACGAAGCAAACAGAAGGGTAGATCCTTAAGCGGCGGTGAGATGCAGACGCTCGAGATGGGGCGAGCAATGCTTCTCAATCCACGTTTGATGTTCCTTGACGAACCATCCCTCGGACTATCGCCGATCATGGCAAATGAGGTGTTCGACAAGATCGAAGAGATCAAGGTAGCCGAAGTACGATCCTGATCGTCGAGCAGAACGCGGACCGCAGCCTCAGAATGTCGGACTATGCTTACGTTCTAGAGGTCGGCAAGAACAAATACAAAGGACCGGCTGAGGAGATACGGAACAATGAGGAGGTGAAGCGCCTCTACCTCGGCGGGTAACCGTCACAGCGTCTGGATATGGCCTTCAATTATCTCTTCCGTTCCGGTTCGATCGGTTCCTTAGTTATGCGGAATCGCATTGTCATGCCCGCGATGGCGACCAACTTCGCTTCGGCCTGGGGAGAGCCTACGCCTCGGATGATCGCTTACTACGCGCGTCGTTCACTAGGCGGAGCCGGGCTAATCACGGTGGAGAACACCAACATTGAGTACCCGGTTGGCGGAAACGGTGCAACACAACTTCGGATCGATCACGATCGATTCATCCCGGGACTTCATCATCTAGTCCAGGCCGTTCATGCGGGCGGTGCCCGGGTATCGATACAGATCAACCACGTCGGTGCGGCGGCCGACCCCAAGCGCACGGGATGTGCCCCTCGGGGACCATCGCCGGTAGCTTGGGGGCGATCCGGAGTGTTGGCACAGCCCCTTTCCTCATCGGAGATCGACGAAACGATTGAACGCTTCTGCTCCGCGGCGAAGCGAGCGAAAAGGGCAGATTTTGATGCCGTTGAGATCCACGGAGGGCACGGCTACTTGATCGCGCAATTTCTCTCTCCTCTTACCAATCGTCGAACGGATGAGTACGGTGGTTCTCCAGAAGCGCGCTGGCAATTCGCGCTGGAAGTGGTGGAGCAAGTTAGGGAGCGTGTTGGAGCTAATTTCCCAATCATATTTCGGCTCAGCATTGACGAGTTTGTCCCAGGGGGGAGAGATCTGGAAGAGTCAATCGAGTTATGCCAAGCGCTCGTGGATGCCGGAGTCGATGCAATCAGTGCAACCGCGGGAACGAGTACAAGCCTGGCAAAACAGCTTGAACCGATGTCGTACCCACAAGGATGGCGTGCGTATCTGGCAAGCGCCGTGAAGAAGTCCGTCAAGATCCCCGTGATCACGGTTGGCGTAATCCGGACACCGGATGTTGCCGAGCGAATTCTTCGAGAAGGGAACGCGGATTTCGTCGCCATCGGAAGGGGTTTAATCGCCGACCCGGACTGGCCAAGAAAGGCGCGGTCCGGAGATGTTCAAGAGATACGCCGGTGCATTTCCTGTAACCGTTGTGTTAGGCAGCGGGTGTTCGATGATCTGCCGATTTGCTGTTCGGTCAATCCTGAGGTCGGACAGGAGTCTTCGATAAAGGAAGCGCGAACTCGGAACCCAAAGCAGATCGTCGTTGTCGGTGGCGGTCCTGCCGGAATGCAATCCGCTGCGTCCGCTGCGCAGGCCGGACATAACGTGATCCTGTTCGAAGAACAGCCGAAGCTGGGGGGACAGCTTCTCCTTGCGTGTGTACCGCCGCACAAGGAGAAGGTGAAGTGGCTAATCGACGATCTTGTACGAGCGATCCCATCGTCCGTCGATGTTCGCCTTGGACAACGGGTCAACGAAGAGATCCTCCGAAACATCAATCCCGATGTGGTCATCCTTGCGACGGGGGCAACGGCTGGTCGATTGGATGTTCCCGGAGGCGGGGACAGTTGTGTTGTGACCGCACACGAGGTGCTCCGCAAGGGGATGTCGTTCGATGGTGCGTGCGTAGCCGTGATTGGTGCAGGGATGGTCGGTTGTGAAACGGCCGCCTATCTTGCGGACCGCGGATGTTCCGTGATCCTCCTCGAAACTCTTGACCTGCCAGCCGGCGATTGCGAGCCGATCACGCGGGTCGAACTACTCGATCGGCTGAATGAGATGGGCGTTCATATTCTGACCGGAGTGACAGTCCAACGAGTGAGCAAAAACGGACAGATTATCATAACGACAGCCGAGGGAATCGAGAAAAACTTCGATACGGAACGGGTAGTTATGGCGGTCGGCGCGACTTCGAACGATGCTCTCGAAGAGGAATTGAGCGGGAGTCCGTTTGATGTTGTCGTAGTGGGTGATGCGCGAAGCCCTAGGGGGATTCAGGAAGCCATCTTTGAAGGATGGGGCTCGGTGATACGCCGAGGGAAGTTCTCGTTGGAAGAGAACGGGCAGGAGGGAACATGATGCAGATCGTTAGAGTGAATGTCCGTAGCGGGAAGATCACGGAAACGCCCGTTGCCGGCGAACAGGCATACTACGGTGGACGCCAGCTGATCGCCAAGGTGTTGACCCAAGAAGTGTCTCCGATTTGCGATCCTCTCGGGCGGTACAACAAGCTGATCTTCGCACCTGGCTGGCTCGGAGGAACTGTGGTGACAACCTCGGGCCGCCTGTCAATCGGAGCGAAGAGTCCACTGACCGGTGGAGTGAAGGAGAGTAACGTCGGTGGCGATGCCGGTCAGAAACTCGCTCGACTCGGAATCCGCGCACTGATCCTCGAAGACGTACCCGAGGAAGTTGGATTGCGGATCGTGCACGTTGATCGGAGGGGAATCCGTTTCGCAAAGGGGACGCATCTTTCCGGTCATACAGTCTCCGAAACGTTTACCATCCTTCGAGAGCAATATGGGAATTCGATCGGATTGTTGGTAATAGGCCCGGCTGGAGAGATGCTCATGACTGCAGCGGGCGTTGCCACAACCGACCGCGAGGGAATCCAGATTCGCTACGCCGCTCGCGGAGGATTGGGCTCCGTCATGGGCTCGAAAGGGATAAAAGCAATCGTCATCGATGATGCTGGTACAACCAACGACGCCGGACACGATCCCGACCGATTCAAAGAGACGGCCAAACGCTTCACAGATCTACTGTTGGCTAGTCCGAAGATCGAGGGACGCAGAAAGTACGGTACAGCCGGGATTGTCGCAAAAGCCAACGAGCTTGGATTGCTTCCCACGAGGAACTTCTCGGCAGGATCTTTCGAGGAGATCGATTCGATCACGGGTGCTCGGCTGGCTGAGCTGATTGCAGAACGCGGTGGCGAAGGTAGATCGGGGACCGCGTGCATGAGTGGGTGTGTGATTCGATGTTCGAATGTCTTTCCCGACGCGGATGGAAAACGAAAGGTAGCATCATTGCAGTATGAAAATATCGCTCTGCTTGGTTCGAACTGTGGAATCGGGAGTTTGGATGGTATTGCCACCCTCAATGCCCTGTGTAATGAAATCGGTCTGGATGCGATTGAGATGGGCGGTGTGTTGGGTGTAACAATGGACGCCGGACTCATCCCATTCGGCGATGTGGAAGGAGCAGCAGGATTCCTTCGAGAAATCCAAGATGGAACACCTCTTGGGCGGATTCTCGGACAAGGCGTGACGTTCGCTGGGCAGGCACTCGGTGTTCGGAGGATTCCAGCGGTCAACGGACAAGGAATACCCGGTTATGATCCGCGTGCGCTGAAGGGGAACGGTGTGACGTACGTTACATCGCCGATGGGCGCAGATCACACAGCGGGGAATGCGTTTGGCACGGCGGGAACGATCGATCCACTCGCCAAAAAGGGGCAGCTGGAAAATTCTCGGGGACTGCAGATTCGCGCAATGATACTCGATATGTCTGGACTATGTCTGTTCGCCCGCGGACCGCTCGTGGAATCCCCTGGATTGCTGGCTGATCTACTGAGCGCCCGCTTCGGATGGGATATCTCGTTCCCGAAGATTGTTGCAATGGCTGTTGATACCCTGGAAACCGAACGAGCGTTTAACGATCGCGCCGGGGTCTCGGATCGATTCGCCGACGTGCCTGAGTTTATGCGCGTGGAACCTCTCCCCCCTCATGGTACCGTCTACGATCTGACAAACGAAGAGATGCAGGCAATTTGGAAGATTGAGCCAGAGACGAGTCGCTTCTAGATACGAGTCAAAATTCGAAAGGAGGCAGTATGAATTACGTTGTCGATTCCTCGATGGTCAAGGGTGTAAAGAAGATCCCTAGCAGGACTTCCAAGCTGCTGTTGTCGGAAATCAGCGTGGGAGCACAGGGATTCTCAATGGGACAAAACGTTACCGCTGTAGGCAGTCAAATCCCGGAGCACATGCACGAGATCTCCGAGGAGGGGATGTACATCGTCAGTGGCCAGGGCCGTCTCATTACCGATGAGGGCGAGCAGGAGCTCGGTCCGGGAATGGCCATATACATGCCTCCGGGGGTTAAGCACTCAATCATCAACACGGGGAATGAGGAATTAAAGCTCGTTTGGGTTTACTGCCCCCCACTACCCCACCACAAAAAAGTAACAACCAAATAGTCAAGGAGGAAGACAAGAATGTTTAACGAGACCAGGAAAAGTCTGGAGAAGATGGGACTCCCAAAAGGGGATCTCTACGAGCTAACAACCTCAGGGAAAACGTTCCCCGATGGGGCGCACTTTCGCATGGAAGTTCCAACAGTGAACTCCATCGAAGCATTTCAAGCGCTGATCGAAAGAGCGGATGAGCTTGGAATCGTGATCAACCGCATCGATGAGACCTATGGAATCTTCCGACACACGCTGGAAGAACTCCGAGCGTATACAAAGCTGGCTAAGGAACGGGGTGTAGCGCTCAATCTGTCGGTGGGACCACGCGCGACATACGACACCGGCGCAACCGTGCAAACACCCCAAGGGGTGCGCATAGGATACCGTTTGCGAGGAATGGAACAGGTAGTTCGCGCAATCGAGGATGTCAAGCGTGCAGTCTC
>DAOWMX010000039.1 GCA_030642885.1 Anaerolineales bacterium
AAGCGGGCCGGTATCGTTCATCTCACCAAATACTCTCGTTTTTCCACCCGTCTCGTCATCCTCCAGGATGACGCCCTTCAGTTCGGCAAAATTGGCAAAAAACTCAAAGAAATCAAAAAGAGGTGCCCTGTTTTTTTGATCTAAAACCTCTCCCATGAGATTATCACAAACAAAAGTTATTCGGGTTCGGATTGGTGAGACCGAAACCAGATGGGCAGTTCCGATAACGCTCTCAGGTGGAGGTTCGATCTGGGGATCGCGTGGTTGAGAGAAGATCGACACGCGCAATGCGCTTGTCGTTGGAGAAAAATGCAGTGATGCTGGATCCCCGCGTAAGGACCAGATGGAATAGGAATATTTTTCAATAGCTTCAATAAGAAGTTCTATCGATTGGGAGATGTTGCAAGCGGTGTATAGGACAGACGCTGTGTCCATTCCTCCATCCATTCGGGTTGAAAGAATAGGCATACAAAGGTATC
Organism: Anaerolineales bacterium; assembly: GCA_030642885.1. Taxonomy (GTDB): domain Bacteria; phylum Chloroflexota; class Anaerolineae; order Anaerolineales; family E44-bin32; genus E44-bin32. Next base: position 480 of record DAOWMX010000039.1, read on the forward strand.
CCCCAGCGCCACTCAAACCGTCTAAATATTATATCACGGCTCACTTTCCGCGCCAGACTATAAAGAATACTACGCACACTCACATTCGGACCGCTGATCTACTCATCAGTCAGGAGGTGCAAAACGCGAAAGTCCAGTGGGCTCGGACCCCGCTCATGAGGACTCATCCCCCAAAACAAGACGGATTCTGTGCTTCACGGGATCACTCTTGAGCAGAATGATGCCATCTTCAATCAGGCGGCCGTCCATCTCAAGTGAGCGGACGCCTCGTTCAACATGATCCGGATTCTGAACCTCGATGGAGTAAGCCGCCTCACCATAGCGGTAAGTGAGTGTAAACCCATCCCACCAACCGGGGATTATTGGATCAAGGTGCAGCCGCTCGCCTTCAAGCCGGAAACCGAGGATCTCTTCAAGCCACACGCGATACATCCAGGCAGCCGACCCTGTGTACCACGACCATCCCCCTTGTCCAACGCGCCCTTGCAGATGATACACATCCGCGGTGACGACGTATGGCTCAACCCTGTAGCGCCACACATTTTCCGACTCCTTGGTTTGCTCGATCGGGTTCATCATGCGCAGCAAGCGCGCTGCCCTATCGCCGTCTCCTTTGCGCGCCATCGCCATCGCGAACCACAAGGATCCGTGCGTATACTGGCCACCGTTCTCACGAACACCCGGGGGGTATCCCTTGATATACCCGGGGTTCCGGCGCGATTTATCGAAAGGAGGCGTGAAAAGCAAGACGAGTTGATCCTCCTCGCGCACAAGCTGCCTCCAGGCTGATTCAAGGGCGATGCTCGCTCTATCAGGATTCGCCGCGCCGCTCAACCACGCCCAAGATTGCGGCAGCGAATCGATACGCGCTTCCTCATTCATGGATGATCCGAGTGGGGTCCCATCATCGAAAGTCGCGCGGATGTACCAGTCCCCGTCCCAGGCCTCCTGCTCGATGCGCTCGGCAAGGATTTGCGCCCGCTCCAAATACTGCACCTTCAGGTCGCCCTCACCTACGCGATCGGCGAGGTCGGCCATCCTATGCAGCACATCCACCAGGAACCATGCCAACCAAACGCTCTCCCCCCTACCATCCACCCCCACCCGATTCAACCCGTCGTTCCAATCCCCTGTGCCGATGAGCGGCAATCCATGTGGACCTTCTGTTAGCCCGCGTTCAAGCGCTCGGCGGCAATGCTCAAAAAGGCTGGCCCGCTCCACTGTGACTTCGGGAACGAGAAAGACTTCATGCTCCCCCTCCTCGAGCTGCCTGGCTTCAAGGAATTCGATTCTCTCCGAAAGGACAGTTTCATCGCCCGTGACACGGACATATTGCGCAGTAACATAGGGAAGCCAAAGGAGATCATCCGAAATCCGGGAGCGGATGCCGGCGCCGCTCGGAGGGTGCCACCAATGCTGCACATCTCCCTCCCGGAACTGACGACTGGCAGCTAGTAAAAGATGTTCTCGGGCAATGCCCGGCATTGTGTAAAGGAAAGCCATCATGTCCTGAAGTTGGTCGCGAAAGCCAATCGCGCCGCCGGATTGGTAGAAAGCAGAGCGACTCCAGATTCTGCAGCTCAAGCTTTGATATAACAGCCACCGGTTAAGGAGGAAATCCATCGAAAGCTCGGGCGAATCCACCTGGATCGTCCCTAGAATTTCATCCCACCAATGCCGGGTGAGATCCAAGGATGTATGAACCGCCAAATTTTCTCGGTATGTGCGCACGATTCGGACGGCATCCTCCTCTGAGCCCGCCTGCCCAAGAATGCAAACCAATTCCATCTCTTGCTCCGGAGCAAGCTCGATTTGAACCTGAATCACCGAGCACGGATCAAAGCCTACACCCGTACGCCCCCCCAATGACATGCGCTCCAACCCTACCGGCTTCGCCATGGTCCCATTTCGTCCGAGGAATTCCGCACGATCAGCGGTGTAGGAAACCGCATCCATGCTCACCGCTGCGAAGGCCACCCGCTCAGGGTAGTCCGGATGATAGCCATTGTGAGCGAGCAACACCTGTTCTTCCTCCTGCCATTGGGTGACAACGTGCATTTGAGATGTCTCCCGGTTCTCACCCAGAGTCCATTCAACATAAAAGAATATGGACAATTTCCTGGTCTTGGAGGAGTCGTTTCGCAGCTTCAGAATCTGGAGACGAACAGGCTCCCCCCCTTCATCATTTTGAGGTACGAAGACTGTCAACTCCTGCTCGATCGCATGGCTGTTATGCTCAAAAACACTGTAGCCGGCGCCGTGTCTGGCCCGATAGGCCGGTCTTTCCCGAATCGGCAATGCCGTGGGATTCCAATAAATGCCGCTCTCATCATCGCGTATGTAGATCGCATCCGAGGCGGGATCCAGCACGGGATCATTTGACCATTCGGTGAGACGATTTCGCTGACTGTTGCCATACCAAGTAAAACCCACACCGGATTCGCTGACCAGCGTGCCGAAATGCTGATTGGCGATGACGTTCACCCAAGGGGCAGGCGTCTGAGTTTGCGGACCTAGATAAATCACGTATTCACGGCCATCCTGCGTGAAACCCCCAAGGCCGTTGAAGTAAGGAAGCTCCATGAAGGAAAGCCGTGCGGAGGGTTCCTCCGTCACCCGCTTCGTGCGCATCTCTTCCGGAAGTTCAACGCTCTCAGAGGGCGTCCCTAATTGCTGTGGCAGAGGACCGCGAGCGGCAACCAGAGAAACATGGGCCGTGGCAAGAATGAGCTTCAAATCATCATCGGGGATCTGGTCGGCGCTGCGCAGGAACACACCCCCGGGTTGATCAACACCCGTATACATTGAATTAGCCTGTATCAGCCGCTCGATATGTTCGTTGAGCGGCTGCTCGTACGAACTCGACTCCTCGTTCAAGATGACGAGGTCGACTACCAGGCCGTGCTGACGCAGGTAAGTATGCGCCTGCAGCATCTGGCGTACAAGGCTGATATCCTGCACCTCACCGATGTTCACGACTGCGATGGGCAGATCGCCGGAGATGCCGTACGGCCACAGCGAAGATTGACCCTTTTGGTTGCCTTGAATTCGCTCGAGCGGTGGCCGTAACTGGGCGTTGGGATAGAGCATGTGCGCCGCCATCCGTTGGAAACGACGTGCCTCATCGGATTGGATTCGCAGCGATCTCAACTCAAGCTGAGCAGAGACCCAGGTTAAATCCATCGCCCGCGAGATCGCGGCTGGTTCCCCGTATTTCTCCATGAGCGTCAGAACGCCATCGCGCGACTCCGCCGCTCCCAAGATCAGGGAGAACCGGGAACGATGCCCCGGCCGCAGTATCACACGCCGGCGCAGGCTCAGGATGGGATCCAAGACGTAGCCGGCGCTGTTGGTCAAAGTACGTCCCAGCGCCTGAGGATGAACCTTGGAACTACCCCGCCCGATGAAGATTTCCCGATCTGTTTCATACTGCATACTTGCTTCGGCATCGCGCTCGAAGGTCAGACGATGGGCGACGTAAATGGGTGGATCGTCTTCATCACGCGCTCTACGCGATGCAACCAGCGCACGTTGAGCCGCGACGGCTTCGGTCTGGATGAACAATTTGCTGAATGCCGGGTGCTGCCGATCGGCGGCGTGCGGAGCCATGGCGAGTTCGATATAGCTTGTGACCTCGATTTGATGCGTGCGGGCGGTGTGGTTGATAAGCGTAATACGGCGGATTTCAACATCATCTTCCGGAGAGACCACGATCTCCGTCTCGGTCTCGATTCCATTATCCGATCGGTGGAATACCGCCCGGTCTACAGAGAAACGCACTCGATACGATTCGGAATCTTCATCCACAGGATGGTAGGTGTTAGACCAAACCTTGTTGCTACCCAAGTCCTTAAAGTAACAATAGGTCCCCCAAGAATCGCGGGTCGTATCCGCCCGCCATCGCGTCAGGTCGAAATCACCCCACCGGCTGTACCCACCGCCAGCGTTTGTCACCATCAAGGCATATCTGCCGTTGGAGAGCAGCTCCACTTTTGGCATTGCCGTGTGCGGTGTATTGAATTTGCTGACGGAAGGTGCGATCTCAGAAACAGATACCCGCGATGGAGGTCCTTCACGTGTAGAGATGTGATGTACCGGCGGCGAAACCGGTATGCGCTCATACAGCAAGGGCTCCGCCGCTCGAACGCGTGGATCGGTATGGAACCAGCGTTGGATCGATCCTTCGTGGAGCAGGTTGGTCAGCGCAAGAAAACTCATTCCCTGATGATGAGCCATATATGCTCTGATAATCACTCCACGCTCACCTTCCCGTACTCGTCGGCGGCTATAGTCAATGGATTCGTAGTAGCCATAGTCATCCATCAGATTGTCCGCGGCGAGTCTGCGCAGGTTGGATACGGCTTTTTCTGGCGAGATACTCACCGCCAGCAGAGTGGCATAGGGGGCAATGACGAGATCATCCTCCAGGCCGCGCTTCAAACCCAACCCGGGGACGCCGAATGCCCGATATTGATAGGTCTTATCCAGGTCCAGATCCCCATAAGCCGATTCCGAGATTCCCCAGGGCACCTTTCGCTTCTTGCCGTAATCGATCTGTACCCTCACGGCTTCCTTCGCCGCCGCGTCGAGCAACGAATTGGAGAAGGTGCGTTGGAAGAGCAGCGGCATCAAATACTCAAACATCGTACCCGTCCAGCTCAAGAGCGCCATCCGGCCGCCGATCGTGCCATAAGGGCGGTGCATCGAGAGCCAGTGTTCATTGGGGACATCGCCGCGGGCGATGGCGACGAAACTGCCCAAACGGGCTTCGCTCGCCAATAGATCGTAGAACGAGTTATCCAACCTGCCCTGAGAGAGGTTATAGCCGATCGAGAAGAGTCTGCGCTCCGGATCGTAAAGGAAACGCATGTTGATCTCATGAGATAGCTTGCGAGTCTGCTCGCCAATCACCTCCGCCTGCATACACATATCACTCGCGAACCGCTTCGCATCCTTGGTTGACTCATCTAGCCGTTTAAGCCATCCTTCAACATCCTGCGGACGTTCTTCCCGATCTCGGGTGAGTAAGGCGATGGCTCGCTCGGCGTCGGAATCGCCGGAGGCGAGAGCCCTGAGAGAGGGGGCTTCTTGGAAAGTGGAGCGGATCTCCTTCCTGAGATCGCCCCCCAGCGATTCAATCCACTCCCGCTGCTCATCGAGGATCTCCACCCAGTGAAGATATCGGTCGATCAGATCGATGCCCGCCGAGCACATTCTCTCGACTTGCCGTGCCCAATAGGCAGCACCAGTCTCAAACCCGGCATGTTCTCGCAGGTGATCGGCAAGTTTCAGCGCGATGGAATGCACCTCGCGCACCAAATGTATACGATCCATCAAATGCGCCGGGGCTCTATGCAGCAGAACCATCATCCGCTCCAGCTCTGGAAATTTATTGCCGGGCTGCTCTATTTTCAGCTCACTCTCCAGGACCTCGACCGTATCCAGAAGACCTTCGGCAAATCCGGCGTGTAGGAGTGGACGATCCAACATCTCCCGGATCCCTTGCTCCAGGGTCCATAGACAACTCAGGAGATTTCCGCTGTCAACCGCGGACACGTATCTGGGTTCCAGCGGATTAAGGGTCTTTAGATCGTACCAATTCAGGAGATGGCCTTCATACCTCTCAAGTTTGCCAAGTGTTGTGAGGGTGTTGCCAAGACGATTGAGTACCTGATCGGGCGTGAGATATCCAAAATCATGAGCGCTCACAGCGCTTAGCATCCACAAGCCGATGTTGGTCGGGCTGGTCCGCATCGCCAGCTGGTCTTGATGCGAGACCTGGTAATTATCAGGCGGCAGCCAGGAGGTTTCCTCACCCACGAAGTCCTCGAAATAGCGCCACGTAAGGCGCGCTATGCGGCGCAGTAATCGCAAATCTCTCCCGGGCAAATTCTGTTTCTGCGAGCGGGTAACAGGCTTGGTGTTCATACCCCAGCCGATGATCGGCGTGAGGAACCACAGAAGAAGGAATGGGCTGGCTAATGGAAGACTGTCGGGTGAGAACTTAAAGAGCGATAACCCCACCACCAATGCAAACAGGCTGATTGAACCCATATGGATCAGGAATAGAGGCAGCAGGCTGCTGGACCGCCATTGAGTCATCTGCGCCGTTGTCCATTCCAGCAAACCTCGATGTGTGACGAATCGGCGATACATGACGCGGATAACTGCGTCCAACGTCAGCCCAGCCTGGTGGGGAAGGAGTGCAGCATCCACGAAGGAACGTCGAATATCATGTGCAATTTGCCGCGGCGAGAACGAACGTAAACCCCAGCGACTTGTCGCCCAGGTCAGCGGCTGCGCCAGCGGTTGGAATAAAAGCCCCACACCCACCAAGACCGTCGAGACGCTGCCCATCGTGGGCGAGATCAACCATGAGAGAACCATCAACACAACACTGAACACAGGGACCATGCTGCGTCGCAAGTTGTCGAAGATCTTCCATCGGTTCAGGGGAGAAAGCGGGTTGGGAACCCGGCCGCCATCGGCCGAGGGCACGCGCGGCAGTATCCAATCGGCGATTTGCCAATCGCCTCGAATCCAGCGGTGCTGCCGGCGCGTAAAGGTCAAGTAATCCGGTGGAAATTCATCAAATAATTCAATATCACTTGCCAACCCCACGCCGACATAAGCGCCCTCGATCAGATCGTGGCTGAGGAGCCATTGCTCAGGAAACCGGCCGCGCAGCAGCTTGTCGAAGACGCGCGGATCGTAGATTCCCTTCCCATGGTAGGAGGCCTCGCCAGACAGATCCATATAGGCATCCGACACTGCCCTGGTGTACGGGTCGATACCAACGGGGTCGGTGAAGAGACGGCTGAAGGGCGTCTGAGTCGCGCTGGGCAGCGATGTGCTCACTCTGGGTTGAATGATTGTGTAGGTCCCATCCGTGACCTCACCCTGGGGGGTTAGAACCGCGGTGTTGAGAGGATGTGCCAGCGTCTCAATCATCCGGCGTGCAACATCGCGCGGCAGTTGTGTGTCACTGTCCAGCGTGATCACGAAACGCACATCCGCAATTCGGCGCGGGTCGCCCACTTCCACGATTTTAAATTCCCCGGAGTCTACACCACCAGCGATCAGCCTGTTCAATTCCTCAAGCTTGCCCCGCTTCCGCTCCCAACCAATGTGTTTTTGCTCAGATTCCGTCCATGTGCGTTGGCGATGAAAAAGGTAGAAGCGGTCCGAGCCATATTGTCGATTGAGATTCTCTATGCCATCGACCGCCTTCTGGAGCAAAGCTTCATCGCCCGGTTGATGATGCTCATACGAATCGCTGTAATCCGTGAAAAGGCTGAAGATGAGATTGGCTTCCGGATTCGCCAGGTAGCGGATTTCGAGCTTCTCCAAGTCCTCCTGAAGCGCCTCCTCATCGAGCAGCAGGATCGGGACGACGACCAACGTTCTGAATGCTTCCGGGATGCCGCTGCGTCGGAAGTCCATCTTCGGAAGCGTATTCGGCGGCAGGAGGCGCGTGAGCAGGTAATTCACGATCTGAACTGCGAGCTGGCTCGAGGGGCCCAGCAGCAAAACCCCCAGGGAGAACTGGAGGGGAAGCGACATTCCCCGAGCGCCGATCATGAGGCCGAGCGATGTGAAAACTCCGCTGACCAACCCGATCGAGGTGAGGTAGATCCCCGTGGGATGGCGGCGAACCCACTGAAGGAGCCGGAAGCGAAACGGTTCGCTGCATTCCATGCGCTTCACGAGATCACCTCGCCTGGCGCCGATGAGATATAGGCCGATATGGTTCTCGCGTGAACGCTCCCCCGGCCGAGAAGTCTGTGCCGCGGCGAGGTCAACCGCCGCGTGCGCTACGGTCTCCTCCGACGCATTACCCCCTCGAGCGATTTCTTCGACCGCCTGGCGGTACCTGTTGCGAGTCTCAAAATCCATATCGAGGTACACGCGTGCCGGATCGCGCTTAAATATCTTGTCTACAGCACTGTGGTCTTCGAAGACTTCACGCCAATCGAGCAAGGATAATTGGCGCAGGCTCGTAATCGCGTTGCCGATCGACACCTGTTCCGCAGCCTGACGTCTCTGCTCGCGTAGGTTGATCTCGCCAACCGGACCACGTAGTGTTCGTTCCAACCAGCTTTGCATCGGGACCAAGGCGGCATCCTCATCATAGAGATGCCCCATGATCTGTGAGCCTAAATAAGCGCTTGGGTTCGGTTGGTCCTCGGTAAGCTCAGCTAATACGGCGAATATCTGATCCGGATCCCGCCTAGCCGTCGTCAACAATCGATTCGCCCAGAAATCACCCAGCTCACGCTCTCGCAACTCTACCATCATCCGTTTGGCCATCTGCTCAATCGACTCGACCAGCGCGATGCGGAGCATCATCGGAACTGCCCATAGTTCGCCAATGGTGAGGTTTGAAACCGACTGATACGCAGACAGGAACTCATCGATATTCTGGCGGTCCAAGCGCGCATCGGTGTGCATCACAATTTCTTTCGCCAGGCTGTACACCCGTGTGCGACCTTTATTTTGTTCACCCACCAATACGGGGAGCTCGAAAAAGAACTTCTTCGGTAGATTAATCTGAACATCGCGAATGTGGCTCTGGATCAGATATTCATTGTCCAGCACCCACTCAGCGGAGGGGGATATGGTCTGTTCGAGATTCTCCGCTTCAGCCAAATCCCGTCGGACCGATTGTATGACGTGTCGAGCTTCTTCCATCCGGCGTAAACAGGAGATATCGCTCCGACCACCCAAGACGACACTGTGCTCCTGCGCCAGCGAAACCGCGTGGTGTTGAATCTGCAGCGAAGGAAGCGGGATCAGCTCAAACCGATCGTCTGCAGACGGATACTTCCGTTCAGGGTGGAGGGCGAAGATGGTCGGTTGCATCTCTCCATATTCACGTAGAATTGGGACCGCCCAGCGGAGCGATTCGATGTCCTGCTGCAACAGAACGAGATATTCGTCTTCCAGGATCCAGCGCGCGTAACGAGCAGTCAGATCGCGCTTAATCCCCAAATCCAACATGCGGACGAAAAAGAGCCCCAGGACCACGCCGATCGCAAATCCCAGCAATGCAGGGATCGCGCTGCCCCAGAGCTGATCTACACCAAGTTGAAGCCCCCCTGAGCGACAGGCAAGCAGGAAGGTCGGCAAGCCAATCAGCAATCCGCCTAGAATTCCGCCCATCCATCCAAAGAAGCCCGTCGCCTTATTGATGGATACGCCGCCGTCTGCAGATTTTTTGAGCAGCGCGACTCGACGGACTCCGCGCTTCTTTAGAGCTTGATAAGCCAGGGAGGCCGCTTCATCTTCGGTATAGAACGCCAGGATGAGACCTGGTTCCCGCATGCTTCTTTCACCTTTTCCGTTATTGTTTCGAATTTCCCGCTCTCAGCACTTTACGGGCATTAATCGCCCGCAAACCGGTCGGCGGTTGACACGTAGAACACACGGCGATGACCCGTGTGTGCAATAGGTTGATACGCTTCGTGTTTTTAACTGTGCACTGCTGAGCTTAAGACCGGGATAATGTATCTTATCACTAACCTTCAATCTGATCACGGCAACTTATCAAAACTCGATTCATGCATTAAGAGCCAAGAATCCACGTCATATGGATAGTTCTCTTCTTCTTATTCCTTCAGACGCTCTCAGCAGCCTGAATCACACTCGTGCACACTGCGGGATATCATGCCGGGGAAAAAAACGACGTAGGCTGTTAACCCACGAGTCAACGAAGGGAACCCCTTTTTGATTGCAGTAATTTGCAGATACAATGGGGTTTGGTCTCTTTTCAATGAGGGGAAAGATAGAACCCTCGATCCTGTCAGAAATCACATTTTCAACAGATAGTAAAAGCCACGTCCGAGGTACCATTGCCCACCGATGATCATACCAACCAAGCTTCTACTTGAAGATCAACACCTGATCGATGCGCCCTATAGAGTCCACTCGCTCGATGACCTTAATCGGTTTGAGCCTGACGGAATCTACACCGTCTCGCGAACATATTACGCCACGAACTCCGTGATGCTGGATGCACACTTAGATCGACTCGAAGAATCCGCAGCGTTGGAATCAATCCCATTACAGTTGGATCGTGAGCGTTTGCGCGGAGCGCTGCGAGACACCCTGGCAGCCGGCGGCTATGAAAATGCGCGCTTCCGCATAACCATATCCCGTGATAATCCGCATCAAATCCTTCTCGCCGCCGAACCACTTAAAGAGGTCCCCGCCGAGATCCTATCGAATGGAGCTGAGGTCGCCACATATTGCATCACCCGCCCTAACCCACGCGCCAAATCGAACGCCTGGATGGGATTAAGAGCGGAGGCGAGCAAGGCTTTTGCAGAACATATATACGAGGGGATCGTTTGCAATTCGAGAGACGAGCTGCTCGAAGGGTTTAGCAGTAACTTCTACGCTGTAAAAAACGAAAAACTGTGGACAGCGGGAGATAATGTGCTCTTCGGGATCACACGTAAAATCATCCTGGATGTCACGCAGGACCTGCTGCCTCTACATCTTCACCCTGTCACGATCGAAGACCTCCCGACTATGCGGGAGGCACTCTTATCCAGCAGCAGCAGAGGCGTGGTCCCCATAGTGAAGATTGACAACCATGTTATCGGGGAGGGAAGGCCAGGACCGTTCACACTGGAAATAACGCGGAGGTACAACTCATGGGTAGAAGAGAACGTCGAGCCGATCTGAGCTAGCGAAGATGCGGCTCTGACACTGCATCCAAATGTTCCTATCGCCCCTTCGCAACCTGCACATCGATGACCCATTTAACCCAAAGCCCCGGTGCTTGCCCGGGGCTTTGATAGGAGGAGAAGAAGAGGGAGAATACTTCGCCGCTCTTGAACCTTTGACGGTGTGATTGGCGGAACTCTTACCTTCTTCCATCTCGCTCAGCTGCTGGCTTGATAGAAGAAACCAACCAGCAGTTTCGCCTGTTGTCGTAATGTACTAACGATCACAGCCAGTGCGATCGTGATGGCGGTGAACAGGAAGGACATGCCCACCAATCGCAGCGGGTTCAACCAGAAGTGGAACGATTTGACCACGCCGAGCTGCGCCAACAGCACAGACCCAGGTTGAGCTTGATTCAAACCGTTGGCAATCGAGTGATTCCAATAGGAAGGAACGACGCCTGTCGCTAGAACAATGCCGACGATCAGAGTTCTCAGGAGGATCATCACACCCATCAAAATGCTGAGCTGAAACCAGCGCACTTGCCCAGGAACGGGCGGCATGGGTGGCCGGAAACCGGATGACATATGCCCGGTGATTGTCATTCCCATGTGGCGAAGCTTCTTAGCGATGACCCCAAGAGCCATCGCAATTGCCATCAAACCCAGGCTTCGATAACATGAGATGTGACGTTCGCATTCACAAAGAGTGAACCCGCTTCCGCCGCCTCGCGCACGGCTTTCGCGTCCGAGAAAAACGCGGACT
>DAOWMX010000302.1 GCA_030642885.1 Anaerolineales bacterium
CGACCTTCCTGATCTGGCACCCGGTAGAAGCGGTTAAATAGATGGGGGATATTCTCGGCAGGGATGCCTTTTCCGTTATCCGAAACCATCAATATTGCACTGTCATCATCCCGATGCAACGAAATCTGCACCCAACCGTCGCTCTGGTTGTATTTAATCGCGTTCGTTATCAGGTTCAGCAGAAGCCTTTTTAATTGATTGCGATCACCCATCAGCGGGGACAGTGTGCGATCGATGTCGGTTTTAAGGGTGACCCCAACCGAATCCGCCTGTAGCCGCATAATTTCGATGCACTCTCGAACGAGACCTTCGAGGAGAACGGGTTCGCGTTCGAACCGAACTCTGCCTGATTCGAGCCGGGAGAGCTCCAAGAAGTTAGTCGTCAGTTCATTCAGGCGCTGTACCTCGTTGAAAAGAGTTTGCCGGATCTTGCTGCGCTGTTCATCTTTTAATTCTGGTCGCTGAAGGAGGTGGACAGCTGCTGACAATGCAGATAAGGGTGTTCGCAGCTCGTGGACCATCTCTGCGACGAGGTCGCTTTGTTTGAACAGGCGTGTGTTCTCGATGGCTATTGCGGCCTGAGCGGCTAATGCCTCCAGGACATGCTTATCGTGTTCGGTGAATGTCCCTTCGAGTTTATTCACCGCTTCGATTACTCCGATTGTTTTCTCTTTGGTTCTCAAAGGCACACCGAGGATCGTTTTGGAGCGGGACGATATTATCAAGTCGACCTCGCGGAAAAAGCGAGAATCTTCTGGTGCATCATCGACAAGAAGTGGTTCACGATGTGTGAATATCCATCCGGCGACGCTATTTTCGGGCGGTATTGCAATTAGCGTGTCATCAGAGCGTAGCGGTACGGTGGCGGCTTCGAAGTAAAGTTGATTCCTTTGTGAATTGTAGAGAAGTAGGGTGGCGTCTTGGGAGTCGGTCAACTCTTTAGCAGCGTCAACGATCATCTGCAGGAGGGTGCTCAGTTCCAGCGTTGACACCAGATCCGATGTCACCTCCAGAAGGCGATCATAGCGCTTAAGCAGCGCCTCGCCGTTATTGTGGTTATTGGTTATTGAACTGTCATTTTGTTTCTTGGGGCTCACGCAGCACCTCTTGAAGGATCATCGGCAGCACAACCGCTACATCATCGTGGATGACGAAATCCGCGCGCACGTCAAGGTATGTTGGTTCGTTATTGATGATAATGAGTTTAGCGCCAGCGTTCAAGGCCGGGATTGGCATCGACGCTGCCGGCATGACTTCCAGAGATGAGCCGGCAACCACGATTAGGTCTGCTTCAGCGATTAGGGCTTGCGCCTCACTAATGATGCAAACCGGCAGCTGCTCACCAAAAAGAATGATATCTGGTTTGAGCAAACCGCCGCAATGATCGCAATATGGTAAAGCGCCGGTGTGGACAAAATCATGGATCATGGTTTCTGCGTTGTGCTTTTGATAGCACAACGTGCAAGTTGCTTCACGCAAATGACCATGTATCTCATAAACACATTTCGATCCTGCCTTGCGATGGAGGTCATCGATATTTTGGGTGATGATGCCATGTAAAAAACCAGCCCGTTCTAATTTCGCGAGCGCGGTGTGTGCCGGGTTGGGATCAGCATCCATCATTGTTTCAATAAGTGGTCGAACCCATTTGAAGAAGTTTTCCGGTTGATAGCGAAAAGAGGTGAGAGAGGCGACCGTCATTGGGTCTATTTTTTTCCAAAGACCGGAGTCATGTGAGCGGAAATCGGGGATTCCAGATCGCGTTGAGATTCCTGCACCTGTAAGGGCAACCACCCGACTGGCAGAGCGGAATACAGCCGCGCTCTTCTCAATAGACTTAGCGAGTTGAGAGTGAGTCACAAACGCCATCAACCTTTAGGAGGATGAAGGTACGTAAGGAGAGATTCCGCGAGTTTGCGGATTTGTTCGCTCACCAAAGAATCAGCAGAAGAATCTACAAGTGGTGTTCCCGCTTGTGAAGCTTGATGGGCTTGCTCGGGGGCTGGGGAGACGATCCCCGCTAATTCAATTCCAAGATCACTTTCGACCTGTCTCCAGGGGACTTGCAGGCTTGTTCCCACACGGTTGACAAGCGCGAGCCCAACCTTACTAGGATTAATACCGCTCGTTTCTAGCTCTTGCAGTAAGGCACGCCCCATGGCATCCGAGGGGTAGACTGGTTCCACAATCAGGATGATGCGATTGCATTGCTGTAAGATGGGCTTCGTGTAGGGTTTCAACCCTGCACCCAGGTCGAGAATGAGCAGGTCACACATGGAGGCCAGGTTTGAAACGACCGCTTCAATCTGAGGGACGGCTTGTTCAAGTTCTGTTTCCCGAGGATGGAAAGAAGAAAGGAGCAAGCGGATGCCACTCGAGTGATTGACGATCTCTGCCTCTACAGACCTGAGATGGATGTCCTTCAAAGACCTGGAGAGTACGTTGGATAGACCGGAGGGGTCCTGGATGTCCAGTTCCAAACCCATCGAGCCGTGCCCCGGGTTAATCTCGGCGATGATCACATCATAGCCCTTATCGAGAAGTGCGACTCCGGAGTTTAAAGCTAGTGTTGTCGTCCCAATGCCGCTTCGAGATCCGAGGAACCCGACGATTTGAGCATTAGCCTCAGGCGCTGCAACCGCTTGTGCAGAGCGGGCAAGCACCGCTTTCACATGAGCTGTAAGTTCAGCCGGGTGGGTGGGTTTCGTCAAGTAGTCGTCGACCCCAGCTTCAAAGCCAGCTACTTTATCATCTACCATCGTTTTTGCGGTGAACATGATTATGGGAATATGAGCAAGAGCCGGGTTGGAGCGGAGACGCTTCGTGACCTCATATCCGTCGAGATCTGGCATCATCACGTCCAGGAGAATCAACTCTGGAATATCCTCCGCGGCTTTGGCGAGCCCAATCGTCCC
>DAOWMX010000057.1 GCA_030642885.1 Anaerolineales bacterium
CCGACCATCATTTGCAGAAGCTGCAGGGAATCGAGATCGTGGACGTTCTTGGCCGTCGGGTGGTTGCCGAAGGATTGATGGTCGCCGGTAAGGCATAGGACGTTGCGCATTCCGAGCGCATAAGCGCCCATAAGATCGGATTGCATCGCCAGGCGATTGCGGTCGCGGCATGTCATCTGGATGATGGGTTCTAAGCCTTCCTGAACCACGATTGTGCCTGCGCCAACGCTCGACATACGCACAATGGCTGTCTGGTTGTCGGTGATATTTGCCGCATCGCAAAAACCAAGCAGAATCTTGGCTTTCTCGCGAATAGCGTCGCCGTTGGAACTCTGCGGGGGACCGAGCTCTCCGGTCACGGCAAAATGACCGTCGCGCAGAATGCGCTCCAGTCTCGAACCGGATTTATAGCCGTTGCTTTGAGCCTCTGTCATGTTCGTTGCTCCTTCTAGTCTACTCCGCCGCTTCGGCTTCGAGACGCAGATCTTCACGTGTGATTCGGCGCGGACCACCGTCCCTGCTCAAGGACCAATTTTTCGCTGGCTGAATTTCCTCGAGGAGATGCAGCCGATTCTGAGCCTTAAGGCGGTCATAGATCAATTGCCACGCGCAAGGAGTATCAGGGTCGATTTCACAAATCCCATCCTGGGAGCCACCGCAGGGCCCATTCAGAAGCTGCTTTGCGCAGCGGGCGATCGGGCAGATGCCGCCCGTCAGGCCCAGAATGCATTCGCCGCAAGCTGCACATCGCTCCTCCCATATTCCCTGCTCAGTTGGCATCCCGAGGAATGTGGTATTCAAGCCAGGGACGACGATGGCGTCCGGGAAGCGTTCAGCAATTGCCTGTACGCCGATGCCGCAGCCGATGGACACTACAACATCCGCAGCGCCGATCTCATCCGCGAGGGGGTCGATGTATTCCCATTCACACTGACGCTGTACGGTCGTGTGCGTGACTTCCTTGGGGGCATCGTCCAGCTTGGAGGCCATGCGCAGGCTCGTAGCCAGGATTCCGGCTTCCTTCTCGCCGCCTGCGAAGCAGACCGTGACGCACGTGCCGCATCCTACGACGAGCACATTCTCCGCGTCTGCGATCAGACCTTTTATTTCATCAAGAGGTTTTTGTTCTGCAGTGATCATATACGTCTCTCCTCAGGGCTCTATCACGAATTTTGATACATTCACACCCATGACTTCAAGCCCATTGGTAGGTTCAACCTGTCTATTGTGATCTGGGTGTTGAAATTAATTTGATTTATCTAAGCTCCCTTCCGCAGCGGGCTTGGGCCCAATTGCGTAATCACGGCAGTGAATTCTTCGGCGTTTGCAGCGAACTGGCCTCCCATCGCCGCGGAGACGTTGGTCATCTGTAAGCGCTCACCCTCGAGACCGATTTCCTCAATAAGCCCGCGCGCGTATTCCACCCGGCGCTTTGCGTTGACATTACCGTCCAGGTAATGGCAGTCACCGGGCAGTCAACCGGCTACCATTACGCCGTCGGCGCCATCATCGAAAGCCCGTAAGATGTGCAGAACATCAACCCTTCCGCTGCAAAGGACTTGGATAATCTTGATCGCCGAAGGGTATTGAATCCGTAAGCTTCCGGCTAAGTCGGCGGCGTTGTAAGCGCAATGGGTGCAGCAGAAAGCCACAATCTGGGGCTCGAAGTCTGTCATTATTCTCCTTAGTTCTCTAATAATAACGCATCAAGTTTGACTATAATCTGGTCATCCTGGTAGAACGCCAGTCGAATGGCTTTTGCCGGGCATTCCGCGACGCAGTTTCCGCATCCCTGACATACCGTCGGTTCGATATAGGCCGTGCCGGCGATTCCCCCAACTCCGGAAAATTCATCCCTAATCTGCGGGACGTCAAAGGGGCATATACGCACACAAGTCAGACAGCCAACACAGAGTTCAGGGTCAACCTCAGCGACGATACCACCTGCCGTGAGATGGCTGCGAGATAGCACCATGGCGGCACGCGCCGCCGCGGCCTGCGCCTGGACAATGGTTTCATCAAGCAGCTTGGGGTAATGCGCCATGCCGGCCATATACATTCCGTCGGAGGCGAAATCCACCGGGCGGAGTTTTACGTGAGCTTCCATGAAGAACCCGTCAGCGTCGATGGACACTTTAAACATCGTCGCCACTTCCCGTGAATCGTGAGGGGGTACAACCGGGTTGCTCAACATCACCAGATCTGGAGTGAGCAGGATTTCATGGCCGAGGTTAGGATCGCGCACTCTAATCTCTACGCCTTCGTTCGTCGTGGATACATCCAAAGGATTGTCTTCGTCGTAGCGGATAAAGACAATGCCTTCACTCCGAGCCTGTGTATAGAGTCGTTCCTTGAAGCCGTACGTGCGAATATCTTTGTAAAGCACTGTAATGTGCGACTCTGGTTTGAGACGCTTGAGTTCAAGGGCGTTCTTCAGGGCTGTAATGCAGCAGGTACGGGCGCAGAAATCCTTCGCTGGACCGACGCAGAGGATCATGGAGACTTCGTCGGGCAAGTGTTCACCGAGTGTCTGCCACGCTTCGCTTGCCCTACCTTTGAGCGCGACATTAGGGTTCTCTGCATGAGCGAGTATTTGCTCGAATTCCAGACCCGTCGCCAGGCGCGTGCTCTCTTGGTAGCCATATTCCGAACCGTGGTATTCGACACCGCCAGTAGCTAGTATGGTGGTGCCATGGGGGATTTCAACCTCGTCGCCGTCGCTGGTGCGCAGTCTCGAAGTGAAGTGCCCCATAAAACCGCTGGTGTGCGCAACCTCTGTGCTGATGTGAATCTGAATACGGGGCTCATTTTCAACTCGTTGAATTAATTGCTCTAAATACTGCTGCGGGTCATCGTCGTTCAGTCCAAAGTGGATCTCGCGCAGGTTTCCGCCTAACTTGTCTTTCCGCTCGACCAAATGTACGTTGAAACCGCCATCGGCAAGCGCGAGCGCAGCGTTCATCCCAGCCACGCCCCCACCGACGACAAGTCCGTCATTCTCAATCGGGACCTCAGTCGTGTGGATCGGTTGCAGCGTTTTTGCCTTCGCGGCTGCCATTCGCACCAGTTCCTTAGCTTTATGCGTGGCAGCTTGGGGATCGTGCGAATGCACCCAGGAACACTGGTTGCGGATATTCGCCATTTCGAACATGGCCGGGTTCAAGCCGGCAGAGCGGATGCTGTCCTGGAAGAGAGGTCCGTGGGTGATAGGCGTGCAGGAGGCGACAACCACGCGGTTGAGACCCAATTCCTTCACCTGCTCGGTAATGTGGGCGATACTATCTTGAGAACAGGTGTAAAGATTATCTTCGGCGTGGACCACGCCCGGAAGTGATCTGGCGTACTCTGCTACGTCGGGGACGTCCAGGAAACCGCCGATGTTTGAACCGCAATGGCATACGAACACACCTGTGCGTGGCTCTTCCCCGGTGATTTCACGCTCCGGTGGGTATTCAACTGCCTTAGTCAGGGAGAAGCGCGCCGGGGCTAGTAGACCGGCTGCTTTTGCGGCTGCGCCGGTGGCGTCTACAATCGACTCGGGGATATCTTTTGGTTCTCGGAATGGTCCGGCCGCGTAAATACCTGGTCTGGTCGTCGCAAGCGGGTCAAAGAGAGTAGTATGGCAGAAGCCATATTCATCGAGTTCGATCCCCATCGTCCGGCCGAGTTCTTTGACCGAATCGGATATTTCCATCCCCACGGAAAGAACGACCAGTTCGAATTTCTCTTCGGTGATGATGGGCCGCGGGCTATCCTTACCATTGCTTGGGGAGCCCTGTTCCTCTGCGTAGCGGAGGATCAGATCCCCGGTTTCGGGGTCCTCCTGCAAGGAGGATATCCGGCAACGGGTGTATTCAATACCGTACTGGTTTTTCGCGCGCTGGTAGTAGCTTTCGTAGCCCTTGCTGTATGCCCGCATGTCCATCATGAAGACATGGACTTCGGCTTGCGGGTCGTGTTCTTTGATCATCACTGCTTCTTTTGAAGCGTACATGCAGCAAACTGCGGAGCAGTAATCATGGCTCTGATCGCGCGAGCCGACGCATTGCAGAAATGCGACCCTGCGTGCAGGTGCGTCGTCGGAGGGTCGGTTGACATGGCCACCTGTAGGGCCGGAGGCCGAAAGTAAACGCTCTAATTGCAATGCTGTGATCACATTGGGGTAGCGGCCAAAGCCATACTCCTGGGAGAGCTCTGCATTATAGATCTGGTAACCCGGTGCAAGGATTACGGCTCCGACCTTGACCTGGTCGATTGTTTCGATCTCATCGTGGTTAATGGCCTCCGCGCCGCAGACGTACTGACAGGAGAGACACTCAGAGCAATGCGCACAGGCAAGACAGCGGGCGGCTTCTTCTTGAGCGAGTTCGTCCGTATAGCCGCGTTCAACTTCGCCGAAGCCGGTTTTTCGCTCCTCGACCGTAAGTTCGGGGATTGGTACCCTGCTCTGAATCTCGAACTCGCCTCTAGCTACCCGCTCTAAGAGTTCGGCGCGCGTGAATTTAACAACCGGCAAATCTGGCTTGGGAGGAGCTTCGAGATCCTCGCCTGAGAGATAGCGCTGGATGCTCTCGGCTGCCTGGTGGCCTGAAGCGACCGCCTCGATCACGAAGGATGTTCCGGAGACACTGTCTCCGGCGGCAAATACGCCCGGCCGAGTTGCAGCCATGGTATTGGGGTTGATGGAGATTGTGCGCTGTTGTGTAACCCCCACACCGGCGTCATCGGGGATGAAAGCCAGACCGGCGCGTTGCCCAACGGAGAAGATCACCGTATCCGCATCAATAACGTGCTCCGAATCCGGTTCGGTATCGATGCTGAGCCGACCTTCGGCGTCGAACTCAAAGTGGGTGACTCGGGAGCATTCCACACCAGCAGCGCGGCCATCGCTATCGGCGATGACGCGCATGAAGGTGCGGTCGGGGTGAATGGTCACCCCCTCTTCTTCTGCGGCGTCGGCTTCCTCTGCGTGACAAGGCATATCATCACGTGGCTCGAGGCAGGCAAGGTGGACCTCGGCACCGAGGCGCACAGCCGTACGGGCGCAGTCGATGGCTACGTTCCCGCCGCCCAGGATGAGCACCTTCTTCCCAAGCTCCATCTTGTTGCCCAGCCTAACATCACGCAGGAAGAGGGTGTTGATCAAGACACCGTCGAGATCGGCGCCCGGGATTGGCAGACGAATTCCCTCGTGGGCGCCGACCGCGATCAGGACGGCATCAAAGCCTTCTTTAAAAAGGTTGTCGAGATCTTCGATAACTGTGTTGAGATGCAAATCAATCCCGAGGTCGAGAATATCAGCGATCTCTCGCTCGATGATGTCTGTCGGCAGACGGTATTCTGGAACGCCGACGCGCAGCATCCCTCCGGCGACGGGTAAAGCCTCGAAAATGCTGACATGGAAACCGAGACCGGCAAGATCTTGAGCGGCGGTGAGCCCGCAGGGTCCGGCGCCGATGATCGCCACTCGCTTGTCCTGGGTGATTTCGGCCGGGGGGACGGGCTGGCGCGGGTTGGCGTATACCTTGTCGGTGACGAATCGTTTCAGGGCGCGGATATTAATGGGTTCATCAATTAGACCGCGGTTGCATGCTTCTTCGCAGCGGTGATTGCAGATGCGGCCGCAGATTCCCGGAAAGGGGTTGTCCTCTTTGATCACACGCAGAGCGTCATCGTAACGGCCTTCGTGGATGAGAGCGATGTAACCCTGAGCGCGTTGGCCTGCGGGGCAGGCATCACGGCAAGGGGAGATTCCCAGCTTATCAATTGCGAAGGCGCCAGGGACGGCTTGTGGGTAGAGGATATGCGCTGCACGCCGTAGATTGAGCGCTTCATTGAAGGGATCTGGCAGGATTATCGGGCAGACATCGACGCAATCCCCACAACCGACGCACTTATCGAGATCGATATAACGGGGTTTATGTCGCAGCGTGGCCGTGAAATCGCCGGCTTGACCGTCGATCTTAACGACCTCAGTATCAACCAATACATCGATATTGAGGTGCCGCCCGGTTTCGACCAGTTTGGGGCTGATCGTGCACATAGCGCAGTCGTTCGTAGGGAAGGTCTTATCGAACTGGGCCATGTGTCCGCCAATGGCGGATTTGGATTCCACGAGGTAGACGCGGTAGCCCTGGTCAGCCAGGTCAAGGCTGGCCTGCATTCCGGCAATACCGCCACCCACGACCATTACAGCCCCAACAGGGGCATGGTCGATTGGCCGGTTTGCCAGGTTGAGGGTGTCTGCCTGCGTGCCGTCGGTCACGGAACGCCCCTCCCGTGGCTAGGAGCCGTATGTGAGTAGTAATAACGCGCTCATTTCAGGCTCGCCGTCCTGCCAATAATGATAGGCGGCAGGTCAATAGGGTCAGTAGTGGAAGATGTCATAAGCAGATTGGATAAACTTCATCCATTTTGAACAATACATTCCCTCATGAATAATATAATTAAGGGGTTTTGGTTTGTGCCTCAGAGAATATTTTTCCCTGAAGGACACTTTGCATAACCAAAGTAATGTTATTTGTACTCCTCACGCACCGGGTGAAAAACATCAAGGATGCGGCAATCCGTGATCGCAGTTCCTGCGTGAACAGCGTTAGAAGGGATCACGGCCACGGTGCCTGGTCCGAGGCGTCTCGTCTTCTCTGCTATCGTTAATTCGAAGGTCCCTTCGAGGACATTTGCGACCTGTTCTTGCGGGTGGCTGTGTTCGGGGAGATCGGCGCCAGCTTCAACCGTCCAATAGGCTAATGTCATCGAATCAGAGTGGACGAACAAAGCCCGATACCCCGGGACGATCTCTTTCGCTTTTATTTGGTCCAGATCGATAAATGGCATGGTGGCCTCATTTGCTAGGATCGAGCGTTAGAAGATTGGCGATGATGTCTCACAGAGTAACCCTGTGATTTGTCGATGTGCCTTGTCGGATGGGGGTAGTTGGGTGCAGGTTTATAACAAGCCGTACCATTCCCCTCCATCGAAGTCTTTGAGAAAAATTGTCCGATCTTCATTGTTTGCGATTGCCTTTCCGGCCGATCGGGCGAGTTCAATAAACTTGCGGGCTTCCTCGCCATTTCCTGCGAGCGCGTTAGACCGTGCCGCAGCTTCATATGCAAACGCGAAATCGAAATCTTCCATCAGATCGTTATAGTTATCTGTGAGCTCCAGGCAGCGATTGGCATGGCGGATCGCATCACCGTCATTGCCGAGGACGGTGTGAACGCGTGAGACCAACCATTCCCCGCGCTGGTGATGCAATCCTGTACCCACCTGAAGCCAGTGGTAAAGCGAAGCGTGGGAGGCATGCAACATCTCCCAATCATCAGCGCTTGAGCGATCGGGTTTCTCAAGCAGAGCCCATACTCTACCGTTGATTTTCTTTGCGAATTCAAGGTGGGCTTCGCTCAACGTGAATTTCTTCTCCTCGTTCATGTGCATCATCCTCTGGTTTTGTATCCGTGTTTGACCCTGGACGATGACACCAGGTCAGCCTAGAGTGCGTTCGAGCGCAGCCATATACTCGGGCAATTGCCCAAGATGTTCGAGTTCGTCATATTCTGCACCTTCGATCTCCTCTTGTTCAGGCATTTCATGAAACCAGGTATTCTCGTTGGGTATGTAGACCGCCCTGCCGCCGATGGAGACGACGGGCAGTATGTCAGAGCGCAATGAGTTTCCCACCATCAAGAAACGTTCAACCTTGATATGGTGCTTCTTTAGAATATCGAGGTATCTTGTGGGCGTTTTCTCGGCCACAACTTCAATCCGATTAAAGCAATGGTCTATACCGGAGCGTGAGATTTTTCTTTGTTGTTCGAACAGATCTCCCTTGGTCACCAGCATCAGATCGTAGTCCGAAGACAATTGCAGCAGGGTTTGCTCTGTGTGATCGAGAAGTTCCACTTCGGCGGATAACATCCTCTTAGCGATTTCTAGAATCGATGATATTGTGTGAGCTTCGATCTTTCTGTCTACGGCTTCAGCCGCGGTCTCGATCATGGAGAGCGTAAAGCTCTTGATGCCGTAGCCATAGACCTGCAGATTGGACACCTCGTTCTCGTCGAGTTTACGGTTCACCCAGTCCGCTTCCCGATAAGGTGAAAGGATCCGCGACAAATCATCCTTTGCCCGATGGTAGAACGGTTCGTTTTCCCAGAGGGTGTCATCGGCGTCGAAGGCAATGACCTCGATCATGGCGCGGTTATCAATGGCAAGGTTGAGACTTGTTCAGTCATTGACCACCAAGGCATGAAACTCAGGCAATTCGCGCAGCGAGTCGAGATCGCTGTCCTGTTTCGACCACTCCATGAGGTTGGGAGCACGTTTAAAGGCTATCTTGAGCAGAGCAAGCGCCCGCTCGGGTTTATCGTGAAGTGCATAGAAGCAGGCCAGGTTATACTGCGTCCTTCCCTGCCAGGCATCGCTATCATCCAACGCTGCCAACCCTTCGGCAACGCGCTCTTGAACCGCTTGAGCGCCTTGCATATCCTCGCGCTCGAGATATATATCGGCGATGTGGTGCATGGGGTGATACACGCCGGTGAAAGCTACATTCTGCCATAGCGGTCGACGACCCGCGCCTTCAGACCCCGCAGTGTCCTCTAGCATCTTCTCTGAGACAGTGTCGAACACTGTATGGAACTGGCGGCTGACTTTTTCTGCCCAAGCGAGGATATCCTCCCAGTTCCGATTCTTGTTGGCTTCGAATACTTCGTCGTTTGTCTTTTGATAATCCTCGATCGATCCGGGAGGTTCGTCACCAGTTGCAGCCTGCAGCTGCTTGACCAGCCGCTCCGTCCAGAAAGTGGTGTGCGCCAGGTGGTCCTTCGGTGCCCAGCGGTCGATTTCTCCAGCGGCGTTGCGCTCATCGTCGCTGAGCGAATCACAGAGCGCCTGTTCTTCCGCGCGCACATCCGCGAGCAGTTTTTCCAAATTATCTTTATACGATGAACCAGTCATTTGTCATCCCTCCCATACCCATTATCGTCTTTTCTCACGGGAGGTTCAAGGGAAAAATCACGGTAACAAGAACCGACGTCTTCTGGTATCCGTCGTAGTATTTTCTCGACGATGTGCAAGAGAAAACAATGGGAATTCAACCCAAGGAAACCTTTATCTTCATCGCCTACAAAGGTAATGAAGCCCCGCGTGTGAAGGTGTACTGGGAAGGGTGGGAAGCCACATCTCGCACCGTGGCGGATCAATTGGAAAGCATCTCCGTGGAAAACCTGGAAGAAGCCGGCCGTGTGATCAGCCTCAGCTTGATGATCATGGGCAGGGAGACCGAGTATTAGATATTAGACTGTTTTCGATGCCTGTTTTGTGGTGGAAGACTTAAGATTGCCTTTGATTGGGTTCGGGCCGAGCTCATGCAATAGAGATGTCATTTTACGCACGTCCTCGGCAAAAGTAGCGCCCATCCCACCGGAGACGTAATGGATTTCCACACGTTCTGGTTCAAGCCCGATACTCTCTAGTATTTTCTGTATCCGTTGAACTCGAGCGCGCGCTCGTTCGTTGCCGCGTTCGTGATGACAGTTGCCCAGGCTGCAGGCTACGATCATCACCCCATCGGCGCCCTCATCGAAGGCGTCGAGCATGTATTGCATATCTAACTTCCCGGTGCAAGGTAAGCGCACGATCTTGACGTCGGCCGGGTATTCTTGGCGCAGCGCCCCCGCGGTATCGGCGGCCATATAACCGCAGTAAATGCATGTGAAAAGTGTGATTTCAGGGGTGAAAGTCTCGTTTTTACTCATTACTCTTCTTTCGGGTGCAAAGTGAGTGCGCCTTGTGGGCAGGTGGTAACACATGTGCCACAGCCGGTACATGACCACGGGTCGACCATCGGCATGCGTTCACCGGGGATGGATATCATTCCCTTAAATTTACAGACGGGCAGGCACATCCGGCAGCCATCGCAAAGCTCTTCATCCAGGTAGACAATGTAGGTGACTTCGATTACAGCCATTGACGGGAGCACCTAATCTCCG
>DAOWMX010000326.1 GCA_030642885.1 Anaerolineales bacterium
AGGAATAGGAAGACATTTCGTTTCACGCTTGCTCCTCCGCTTCAGCCAGCGTGTTACCGCAGCGAATGCAGAACAAATCATCCGCCTTAACTTCAGACCCACAGGAGGGACAGAAGCCACCGTCCCCATCTTCCTTCTCACTCCTGATCTGAGCTATGGCCGCTTCGATCTCGTCGTCGATTTCGTCCCCTTCAGGGGACACTTCGCCACCTGCATTCAAGACATCGATCCGGCGCAAGATCCCCGCTCCTTCTTTCATCAGGGCTTGCCGCTGCTCCTGGTAATCCTCCTCCAGGATCTTCCCGGTATTGAAGTCCATTTCCAGCTCCTGCAGACTATCCAGCACTCGATCGCGGCCGGCTTGAAGCTCAGAGGACAGCCGTTCCGTATCGGTTACGCCCTTACCTCGATGCTGAATTAGGGGGATGGCGACAAACGCCACCGTCAGCAGCGTCAACGCTAGCCCAGCGAGTATCGAGCCTATATCCATATTTGTACCTTCTCCTCGTTCATCTCACCTCGTCCCATTACTGCACGACTTAAATCCGCCTATTTCGTGATGGGAAACGTGCAATCCTCAAAGCGACTTTCATTTATGCTCAGCCATCACCGTTTCGATTTGATTGACGATCTCGTCAAGCGATAAATAGGGTCCAATCTTCACAGCTGCCAATCGCCCATCAGGGCCGATGATGTACGTCTCCGGCACCCCGAGCGTGCGGAATGCCTGCGAGATTCGTGTCCCCAGATCGGGACCATTCGGATAAGTAATTCCAAATTTCGCCAAGTAGCCTCGGGCTTCAGTTTCCGTATCCACGTAGTCCACCCCCAGAAAAACCACGCCTTGATCCTTGTACAGCTGGTATGCCTGTTCCAATTCAACGGCCTCTTGTTCGCAGGGTTTGCACCAGGACGCCCAGAAATTGACCACAATAATCTGACCACGGAGATCGGTAAAGTCAATCTCGTCCCCTTCGAAAGTAGTCAGGATCAAATCGGGAACACGATCACCAACCTTGATAGAACCTCGTTGGGAACGCACTAAACCTATGCCCAGAACGGCCAGAAGCCCCAGAACGAACACCCACACGAGCACAACGCCCCATTTCGGCCGCGATGTTTTCCCGGGTGATTCTTCATTAATCTCCGTTGTTGAGTTATCGATAATTTTCATACGGCAAACACTCGCTCCTATTCATCCCGCCGGCGCAGTTCCTGCTCCAATTGGGCAATATAGGGATCCTCACTCTCTACACTCACCCCCTTATCCTTTGGCGCAGGTGGCTCAACCTTCCAAGCCCGCATAACCATGAAGAGGATGACCCCCCCGATTGCGAATACGACCGGGGGCAGTATATAAACAAGCGCATTGAATCCCTCCGCTGGCGGCTCGGCCAATACCCGCGGCCCATACTGATCGACGAAGTAATCTTTGATCTGCTCATCGCTCCAGCCCAACACCAGTTTCTCGCGGATGGTGGCTCGCCACTGCTCGCATGCTTGCGTCGGGCATACATCCAACGGTATGTTTTCACACACCGGGCAATAGAGCTCACGGGCGATAGCATTAACATCATCTTCGGTAGGACCGCCGTCTTGTGCGAAAGCGGGAAGTACGAACACCTGTGAGAGCAAAATAAAACCAAGAGTCATTCCCATCGCCATTTGAAGCTTACGCATTAATAAACCTCTCCTCACGTTCGGGTGCTTCTTGATGCAGGCGATGTCTTGTTCGCCCGCCTCCGACCACTACTTACCCAAACCGCCACGATGGTTCCAAGACTGAAGACAACGCCACCGATCCAGATTAAATTGACCAGCGGGTTATGGTAAACCTTGAAAGTCGCATCGCTCCGCGAATCCGGGTCCAAACCCACCAGGATCACATAGAAATCGTCCGCCAGCGTGGAACGCGTCCCTGGTATAGTCACCGCTTGCTGAGAGTCGTAATAGTAATCCTTGCGCGGGTATAGTTCGTCCACAAGTTTCCCGTCGTGATAAACAGAGACGACGGCTCGAGCGACGTTGCGGCCATCGTTCGTGTCAAATACCGCAATGTCGTCATAGGTCATTACGTAGCGTCCTAGCGTAACCTGCTCGCCCCTGGCAAGCGTTGCTTGAGTCTCAGTCTGGTATATCTCAATTCCGATGATGCCAAACGCCATCAGCACCACACCAAGGTGGATAATATAGCCTCCATAGCGTCGGGGATTTCTCCCCACCAGACGCCATAAAGCCAGCGGTAGGTTTTCGCCGTGACGCCGTCGGCGCGCCATTGCCCCTCGCCAGAATTCGTACAATGTTACAAACGCAACCAATGCCGCCGCCGTAAACCCCAGGAGGGCTGCCGGATTTTTAATCCCGCCGAAATACAGGATTAGGGGAACCAGCAGAGAGACA
>DAOWMX010000200.1 GCA_030642885.1 Anaerolineales bacterium
GCCTCGCACACAATCACACGTAGACGATTTCGGGGCATCCAATTCAGACCAGTAAATAGATCCACGATTTCCCATCATAGGCTAAACACATGGTTAGTCCTTTGCTATTACTCTTCTGAAGGATACAATCTAACCCATACGGAAAATAATGGCACTTAGGAAATAGCAATAGCGACGGGATCAAGATAATGCAATCAAACGATATTGGAATTCATACGTGCTTACTTCAAGAAGTCTTTTTCCTGGAGAGTGAACCATGCATATCGGCGTACCTAAAGAACGAAGACCCTTCGAGTTTCGCGTTGGCCTCCCCCCCGCAGGTGTGAACCTGTTCACGAAACATGGTCACACGGTCTATATTGAGACTGAAGCTGGAGAAGGTGCGGGTTTTACAGACGACGATTATTCAGCAGCCGGGGGTCAAATCGTCTATAACCAGGATGAGATATTCGGCCGCCCGGACCTCATTATGAAATTCGCTCGTCCTTTACGAGACGAGATTGACATGATGCGTACCGAAATATGCATCACCGGCTTCCTGCACCTTGCCGCATCAAGACAGGACAAAATCGAATCGCTTTTAGAAAAAAAGATAACCTCCATAGCTTACGAACAAGTTGAAGATGATGACGAATACAAGCCGATCATGGCCCCTCTGAGTCAAATCGGAGGTCGTATGGCAGTTCAGGTCGCAGCGCGCTTTATGCAGAATGATCATGGGGGTCGGGGCATCCTACTTGGCGGCGCCGCTGGGATCCCTCCGGCTGAAGTTGTTATCATCGGCGGCGGCATTGTAGGCAGTACAGCCGCAGACACTTTCACTCGAATCGGCGCACACGTCACCTTGCTGGATACCGATCTCCAACGTCTCCGTGAAATATCGGAACGTCTTCAATATCCCATCGTTACCATGCTCTCAACGCCGCACAATGTCAAGCGTGCTTGCATATTCGCCGATGTTCTCATCGGCGCGGTGTATGTTCCCGGCTCAAAAGCACCTTTGGTGGTCGCTAGAGAGACTGTCCAATCTATGAAGCCGCGTGCGCTGATCATCGATATGAGCATCGACCAGGGCGGATGTGTGGAGACTTCACGTCCGACGAATCACGGGAGCCCTATTTACGAGGAGGAACGAATCATCCATTACTGCGTTCCAAATATGTCAGGTGTATTAGGTCGCACCGCTTCACACGCACTATTCCTTGGCGCATATCCCTACCTCGAGGCCATCGCACTGAAAGGTATCGATGGAGCGCTCGCCGACATGCCTGCACTGTACCGCGGGTTGAACACAAGGGATGGCGAAGTTGTCCATTTGAGCCGTCTTGGTGGCGTGGGTGAACAAAACCAATGACCTGGATGAAAAATTTCGAATCACGTTTAATGAGTGCTGATGACGCGGTTAAAGCAATCGAATCTAACTGGCGCGTTTTCTTAACGGGGAACTGCTCCGTACCCCAAAAACTCCTTGCTGCGCTCGTAAAGCGAGCAAAGAAATTAGAAAACGTTGAAATCGTCCAGGTATTGACAATTGGACCGGCGCCTCATGTCGATCCTGAGATGGAAGGTCACATCCGCGTAAATACCTTGTTCATCAGCCACAACATCCGAAAAGCTATTCACGAAGGGCGAGCGGATTTCACGCCAACATTCTTATCAGAAGTTCCACTTCTCTTCCGTGATGGCCATCTTCCATTGGACGCCATCCTCCTCCAAGTCAGCCCCCCGGACGAGCATGGCTTTTGCAGTTTGGGAATTGAAGCCGGTCTGGTCAAAACCGCGGCACAGGAGGCAAATATCGTCATCGCTGAAATCAATGAGCAGATGCCGCGTACGCTTGGCGATTCATTCATCCACTTCTCGAAAATCGATTTCGCCGTATCCGTAAATTATCCGCTGGCTGAACTCTCGATGGGCAAAGCCACGGATTTAAGCATGAAAATCGGCCGCACTATCGCTGACCTAATCGAAGACGGGTCGACGATGCAGATGGGCATTGGTGCTGTGCCAGATGCAGTCTTGAACTACCTGGATGACAAAAAAGATCTGGGCGTCCACACCGAACTCTTCTCAGATGGCGTGATCAAGTTAATTGAATCCGGGGTTCTCACTAACGAGAAGAAAACGTTACACCCTGGAAAAATCATTGCGGGATTTATCCTCGGCTCGAAAAAGCTCTACGACTTCGTCGATGATAACCCCATTATCGAACTTCATCCTACGGAGTATGTAAACGACCCGTTTGTTATCGCAAAAAATGATAAGATGGTCTCCATCAACTCCGCGATCGAAATCGATCTAACGGGTCAAGTCGTTGCCGATAGTATCGGTCCCAAGCTCTACTCTGGTGTCGGTGGTCAATTGGATTTTGTCTATGGAGCCTCGCGCAGCAAAGGTGGAAAACCAATTATTGCCCTCCCCTCAACAGCTACTCCCGGCGGTGGTGCCCCGATCAGCCGCATTGTCTCCATGCTCAAACAAGGCTCTGGCGTTGTGACTACACGCAACCATGTCCACTACGTCGTCACAGAGTACGGCGTCGCAAACCTGTACGCCAAAACGATCAAACAACGGGCGCAAGCGCTCATCGAAATAGCTCACCCAGATTTTCGTGAAGTGCTGGAACAAGAAGCCAATGAATTGAATTACCTATGACCCGCAATGCAAAGATCATCGCCACAGTTGGACCTGCCTCGAGCAGTCGAGCCCAGCTCAAAGGCCTTCTTCAAGCAGGCGTGGATGTAATCCGCTTGAACTTCTCGCATGGAAACTACGATGACCATGCGAAAGTTATGGATGAGATTCGCTCACTCTCGAAGGCAGAAAAGAGATCGTTTACGATCCTACAGGATCTGCAGGGCCCAAAGCTACGCACCGGAATGCTCGAGGACGGTGAGGCGATCATCCTTTCCCCCGGTGAGCAGCTCAACCTTACGACGCGCGATGTCATTGGCACAAAGGATACGATCCAAGTTAAGTACGAATCCTTTGCGCAAGACGTAAATGAAGGCGACCGGATCCTGTTGGATGATGGCCGCATCGAACTGCGCGTCACCTCTATCGATGGCAATGATATTGCGACGAAAGTTGTCTACGGTGGCAAACTCGGAAACAAGAAAGGGATCAACCTACCCGGCGTTAACTTATCCGCGCCTTCCCTCACAAAGAAAGATCTTCAAGACATCGAATTTGGACTCGCACATGACGTTGATGCAATTGCGCTTTCGTTCGTGCGCCGCGCAGAGGATATTGGTTGCCTCAGAGAGGCTATCTCATCCTCGGAGCACGATGGCATCAACCCACTAATAATCGCCAAACTGGAGAAACCCGAAGCTATCGACAATCTTGATCAGATCCTCGCCGTCTGCGACGGCGTGATGGTCGCACGCGGAGACCTTGGCGTGGAAGTCGCACCGGAGCGTGTGCCATCCATACAGAAACACATCATCCAACACGCAAATTCAGCACAACGATTCGTTATTACAGCAACACAAATGCTGGATTCGATGATCGATAACCCGCGACCTTCTCGGGCCGAAGCGTCGGATGTCGCGAATGCCGTGTTTGACGGAAGTGATGCCTTGATGCTTTCCGGTGAAACAGCCATCGGTGATTATCCTATCGCAGCTGTTGAAACTATGGATAGGATCATCCGCGACGCAGAGAGCCACGCCCCGCAATGGAGTTGTGTACTCGTAGATGAAGTTTTGATCACGGACGATGATGCCGTCGCGATAACGCAGGCTGCAAAAGCCTTAGCGCGAGATCGCAATGTCGCTGCCATTGCTGTTTTTACGCGTTCTGGCCGGACAGCCCGTCTCATGTCGTATGCGCGCCCAAGAGTCCCGATCGTAGCGTTCACGCCAGAGACGAAAACCTTCCATCAACTCTCGCTGTCCTGGGGTGTTATTCCTCACCTGGTTAAGAAGGCAAATTCAGTCGAGGAGATGATCTCAAGAGTGCGCGATGCGTGCCTTGCAACCAGCCTCGTAACCCTTGGTCAGCAAATAGTGCTTGTCGCCAGCCTCCCGATCGGCGAGATGGGTCCTCCGAATTTCACCCTGCTCCACACTATTGAGTAGATCCACAAATCGGAGATACGTAAGGGGGATAGAACATGAAATTCAAGTGCAAGTATAGAATCGAGTCTGCGCGACTTCAGTCCTGGGATTACACCTCGCCAGGTTGGTATTTCGTGACGGTGTGTACGAAACATTTGAAACCATATTTCGTAAAGATCGATCCGGGTGTCACCATCCTAAATAATTTAGGCCAAACCGCATATCAATATTGGTCTGATATCCCTCAACACCATGCCACTGATATGGAATGACCTGTCAAGTACCCATCAGTATTTAATGGGTTCTTGTTTGCTTATCGTCGTTCAAAACCTACGGCGGCCGAGCAGGAAAGATGACGAAAGTGATGGACGGACAGGGCATTATCGACGGTTGATCAACCTGATATTCGCGGGTCTTGTTCTGGGAAACCCAGAACACCGCATGACTTTTATCCGTCGGGAGCTGCCTCTGTCTACTATCGCGTGTTCGGGTCTGAGCCCTAACGCCTAGGGGCC
>DAOWMX010000315.1 GCA_030642885.1 Anaerolineales bacterium
ACAATCGAGCCGACATTGATGATATGGCCGCGATTTACTCTTTTCATCTCCGGCAGAAATTGAAGCGTAAGGCCCGTCACTGCTTGAACGTTAACCGCGAGCATGCTTCTGGCTACACTCCACGGCATCTCCTCCCCAAACCCATACCAGCCGAATCCGGCGTTATTGAGCAAGACATCAATCGGCGCTCCAATATTCTTCACCTGATCAGCAATGGCTGAATATGATTCTTCCTGGCTCTAATCTGAGCAGATGATATCCGCTGGTCGACCAGATTCCGTAATTTTTAACTGTAGCTTCTCCAGGCGGTTCCTGCGGCGAGCGATCAACACCAGATGGAAACCCGCAGCGGAGAGTTGCAGCGCCGCCGCTTCACCTATCCCGCTTGAAGCGCCGGTAACAACTGCGATTCCTGCAGATTCTCTCGGTTCAATCATTGTGCCCTCAGGTTTGCACTCGTGATTTACTCAGAATCCAGGCGCGGATTACCGGTCGGAACAGGCGAATAAAGAAGAGACGAAAGCCAATGCTCTCTTTTACTTCCTCGATATAATCCGCCAAGGTCAACCGTTGGAAATTCAGTACGTTCTGGCTTTCCTCAGTATCTAACCAATCGGTGGGATACGGTTCATCTGTGAAGGCGTCCTCTGGCAACATTCCCACCCCGGCAGCTTCCATCACACCTTGCACAAGCTCACGTTGATAGAGCTGACAGTTGGGCCCGCCGCCGATAAGCCAGATCTTTCCCCAGATTTCATCCGATTCCAGCCCATTCGCAATTACTAAACCCACATCTCTTCGATGGACGAATTCGATGCGATTGTTCAGCGGGACATCAAACATCGCCGGGTCCATCAAAAGGCGCACTGGGAGGGATGCTCCCAAGCGGTAGATCGACCAAGTTAATCCTGAGCTCTTAATCATCTCCTCGCATTCAACCTTGTGTTTTGCATAGTGTTCGATGGGATGTGGAGTATCGGACACTGTCCGCGGCGGCGGCAAATGCTGGGTCTTGCCATAAATATGGAGCGATGAAGAGAATAGTATCTTTGGAGGTTGTGGCTGCTGTTTCATAGCATCGAGCAAGTTCTTCGTCCCCCCAACATTAATCTCTCGTGCCCATTCAGGCTCTGTCTCGCTGCTGACTCCGGTCGCGGAAAGTGTGGGAATCACAAATGCTAAATGGACAACGATTTGAATGTCTTGTAAAGCCTCCAATAGATCCTCTGGCCGGCGCAAATCCCCCCAGAAGATCTGCGCTCTCTGCTCGTAGGATTTAGCGATACGCTCATTCACTTTCGTCTTAAGATCAAAGCAGCGAACCTGGTGGCCACGCCCGAGGAGCTCATCCAACGCGCTCTGACCGATATTTCCAAAAGCTCCAGTAAGAAGTACATTCATTTTTATTACCTCGCAGCTATTCCATGAAGCAGGAGTTCCAGCGCTTCATGGGTGATATCTTGCCAGTCCTCTCCCCCTGTATCCAAAAGACCTTGAACGAGCATCCCCACCGCCAGGGCAATGAGAACGCGGGCTGTATTGTGAGGGGCAAGATCTCTTAGGCTTCCCTCATCTATCCCCCGCTGGACCAGGGCAGCAAAGAAGTCACGGTAGCGTTGAAACGGCTCGACCGTGGCTTCCCAAACATCAGGGTCTCGAATAGCCCTACTCCAAAATTCAAGGAATATCGGGAGTTGTGGGCCGCCAACATCGAGAACCTGCCCGATGATCTCGCCCATAGAGAGCAACCCCTGTTTGACATCCTCGGTTGACTCATCTATTAGAACGAGCTGCTCATCCAGGCCCTTTAGCCAGCGCTGCATAAGCTCTAAAAATATCGACTGTTTGGTTTTGTAATGATGATAGAAAGCCCCTTTGCTCACACCCGCGTCGGCGCAGATCATTGAAACACTTGTCGCCTCGTAACCCTGTACGGCGAATAAATGCTCCGCTGCTTTAAGGATGCTTTCTTTCGTTTGCGTTGCCCGATCTTGCTGTTTCATCCTCTCCTCACAATCATACCGACCGGTCGGTATGATAGATTAATCGAAATACCCTCTTGATGCAAGGGGTAGAAACTCCTACTTCCTATGTGGATTTCCTGCTCGCCGCTTCCCGACCTTCTCGAAATGACATTATTACCGGACCCTTCCCGCGCCTGTCATTGCGAGGAACGGAGTGACGAAGCAATCTCCGCGCAAGAAAGGAGGAGTCCTCAAGAGCCACATCGACCGAAGGAAAGAGAAACGAAATCGAAAGATCTCTATCTCACATTAAAATAACTTTAGATGTGTGTGTGAGGACGGCGGGTCGATACTCGGTCAACCAAAGGGTGATCTCTATCTTCACTCTCCGATGATTTTAACCAGCACCCTTTTCCTTCTCCCCCCGTCAAATTCGCCATAGAAGATTTGCTCCCAGGGCCCAAAATCAAGCCGTCCATTTGTCACAGCGACGACAACTTCACGCCCCATGATTTGGCGTTTCATGTGTGCGTCCGCGTTGTCCTCACCCGTTCGATTGTGCA
>DAOWMX010000169.1 GCA_030642885.1 Anaerolineales bacterium
CCCGATGTATTCTTCGCCGCGCGCGAGACTGTTAATGCCTATTACACGAAAGTGCCCGGGATGGCCCAGAAAGCGATGGATCGCTTCGCGGAGGTCGTCGGGCGCGAGTACCATCTCTTCGACTATGTTGGTGCACCCGATGCTGAGCGTGTCGTGATAATGATGGGCTCTGGCGCAGACACCATGCACGAAGTGGTGGAATACCTCGTTGCACAGGGAGAAAAAGTCGGGTTAATAAAAGTGCGTCTGTACCGCCCCTTCAGCGGGGAGGCACTGCTTAAAGCCCTACCGAAATCAGTTAAGTACGTCGCCGTGCTCGACCGCACAAAAGAACCAGGTGCGGGAGGCGAACCGCTTTACCTGGACGTCCAGAACACAATAAGCGAAGCCGTCGTAAATGGGGACATCGCCGAAAGCGAGAGGCCTCTCATCGTCGGCGGGCGCTACGGGTTGGGCTCAAGAGAATTCAACCCCGGGATGGCGAAATCTGTGCTGGACAATCTGGCTGCGAAGAAGCCGATGAATCACTTCACCGTCGGCATCGTCGACGACCTGACACATACAAACCTGGAGTGGGATGACGCCTTCTCTTCGGAGGGCGATGAAGTCCACCGGGCCATGTTTTACGGCCTGGGCTCTGACGGAACCGTAGGTGCGAATAAGAATTCCATCAAGATTATCGGTAAAGCCACCGATTACTATGCCAAGGGATACTTCGTCTACGACTCGAAGAGGGCGGGAGCGATGACGATCTCCCATTTGCGTTTCAGCTCGAAGCCTATTCGGAGCACGTATCTGATCCAGCAGGCTGAGTTCCTGGCTTGCCACGCATTCCACTTTCTTGAGCGTTACGATATGCTCAAAAACCTCAAGCCGGGCGGCACCTTCCTGCTGAACAGCTCCTACCCCGCGGATGAGGTGTGGGATCACTTGCCAGCTGAGGTTCAGAAGGCGTTAATCGACAAGAAGGCGAGCTTCTATGTCATCGACGCCTATTCGCTGGCGAAGTCGCTCGGGCTTGGTGGCCGCATCAATATCATCATGCAGAGCGCGTTCTTCGAAATATCCGGCGTCCTGCCAGAAGAGCAGGCGCTCGATATGATCGAGATGGCCGTCGAAGATACCTATGGCAGTAAAGGCAAGACGGTCGTCGATATGAACGTTAAAGCTGCCAACATGGCTCTTGAGCGGATCCACAAGGTCGAACTGCCGGAGAAAGTGACTTCTAAACTTGGCATGCTTCCGCCTGTTCCCGCGGGTGCCCCCGAGTTTGTGCAAAATGTGACCGGGGAAATGATCGCCCGCAGAGGTGAGGAAATCCCTGTTTCTCTTCTGCCGAACGACGGTACTTATCCTGTCGGAACCACCCAATATGAAAAGCGCAATCTCGCGCTCGAAATTCCGGTCTGGGATCCTGAGGCGTGCATTCAATGCAACCAGTGCGCCTTTGTCTGCCCGCATGGTACGATCCGGCCCAAGATCTACGATGCTTCCCTCGCAAACGGCGATGAGCCGGAAGGCTGGCAGGCTGTGCCGGCGAAGGGTCGCGGCCTGGAGAATATGCTGTATACCTTGCAGGTGGCGCCGGAGGATTGCACCGGCTGCGGCAACTGCGTTCATATATGCCCTGCCTTTGCAAAGGATGCGGATGGTCAGAAGACGGAACGCAAGGCGATCAATATGGCGCCCCAACCACCGCTTCGAGAGCAAGAAGCTGCAAAGTGGGATTACTTCCTCACAATCCCCGACCCCGATCCAGCGCTGTTCAACCGCTTCACCACAAAGGGCTCGCAATTCCTGCCCACAATGTTCGAATTCTCAGGCGCTTGCGCCGGGTGCGGCGAGACGCCGTATATCAAGCTGCTCACCCAGCTTTTCGGGGATCGCACCATCATCGCCAATGCAACCGGTTGCACATCCATCTTCGGCGGCAACCTGCCGACAACACCCTATGCGCCGCGCTTCGACGGCAGGGGTCCGGCCTGGTCGAACTCACTGTTTGAAGACAACGCCGAGTTCGGCATGGGCATGCGCCTCACCGTCGACAAATTGACCCAATTTGCCAGGGAGCAGCTGGACGAGGTCAAGCTGAATGGCAAAGAAGCGTTGGCGAAGGAAATCCTGGATGCCGACGTCTCGACGCAGGAGGGGATTGAAGTTCAGCGCGGTCGCGTTGCCAAACTCAAGGCGCTTCTCGAGAAACAGAAAGATCCGCATGCGGAGCGGTTGTTGAACATCGCCGACTTCCTGGTTCCCAAATCGGTGTGGATTGTAGGCGGTGATGGATGGGCTTATGACATTGGCTATGGTGGGCTGGACCATGTGCTGGCTTCGGGCAAAAACGTGAACGTGCTCGTGCTTGACACCGGTGTCTATTCCAACACCGGCGGTCAAGCCTCTAAAGCCACGCCGCGCGCCGCAGTGGCAAAATTCGCTGCTGCGGGTAAGGACATGCCCAAAAAGGATATGGGAGCTATCGCCATGACCTACGGCAACATCTATGTAGCCCAGGTTGCGTACGGTGATAACATGACCCAGCTGGTGAAGGCGATGAGCGAGGCCGAGTCCTATGATGGCCCTTCGCTAGTCATCGCCTACAGCCACTGCATCGCCCATGGCATCGACATGACCACGGCCACGGATATTCACAAAGATGCTGTGAAGAGTGGTTTCTGGCCGCTCTTCCGCTACGACCCACGGCTGGGTGACCAGGGTAAAAACCCGCTGCAGCTCGACTCCAAGGTGCCGACCGAGGACATTGAGACGTTTATGTACAAGCAGAATCGCTTCCGGGCACTGCGCCAGTCCGATCCGGATCGTGCCGGGATGCTGTTGGAGGCGATCCGCGAGGATGTCATCACCCGCTGGAAATTCTACGAGCAGATGGCCAACCTCGATATCTAAGAACCTCGGAGCTAAAAGATACGCCCCGCGCGAGCAGCGCGGGGCGTTTTAAATTTATGGTTCTCCTTCATTTACTGTGGAAAGGTGACATAAACGCGGATACTTCAGTTGATGGGCCTTAAATATGCCGATACCCGCAGGTGTGATGAATCGCCTTTATTCCTCTTTCCCCCTAAATCCCCCAAAGGGGGACGTGGGTGCAGTAGTCTGCCCCCACACCCCCTGACAACGATCGATTCCGGCTTTACGTTTCAAAGGGACGTCTCTAAGAAACTCCTAGCAGCGCTCATGGGATGTAGCGTTGTTGGTTATATGTGGAGTGCGGAAGCTCTGCTTCCGGTAGTTGGTATTAAACCTCCCGCAGGTTTTTCTACCCTGCGGGAGGTTAGGGTAAGTACTGAGCCCGGAGGTTCAGCTCCGGGTAGAGAAACGCAGCACAAATCTACCAGGCCACCCACGCAATTTGGAGGAGAACCAATTAAGGTTATGAATAGACCGCCGTTTATTTCAACGCATCGGCGATAGCTGCAGCCCAGGAGGTGATCGCATCCCAGTCTCGGAAGTCGCCGACCGGCGCCTTGTGGCCCTTGATGAGCAGCTTTTCGGCCAGGCTGAGTTTCGTCAGGTCCAGAACGCCGTGGAAGAAAGCTGTATCGCGGGGTTGGATGCGGTTGGCTATGGGTTGCTGTGCCTCTGGGAAGCGCCAACCCTGCATCAGTTGAACCGGATCTCCCTCACCCGTGGGTCCGCTAGAGAAGAACCACACCGGCATCTTGGCCATTGCCTTCTCATTGGCTTCCAGAAACGCCACAGCCTCCTTGCGCCATTGACCCACGTAAACCGCACTCCCCAGAACAACTGCTTTGTAGGGGGCGAGGTCGTTGACGCTATACGTGGGCAGCACGTCGGTTTGCAAACCTGCTTGAAGAATCGCTTGTCCGATCTTCTCGGCAATCTCCGCTGTTGCGCCGTACTTCGTGGCGTAGGCCACCAGGACTCGAGGGTCCATTTGACCGTCCTTTTCATCTTGAGAGAAGTGGAATGAAAGACCCTCTAGATGCCTTTGTTATGTATTATTACTATGAACCGCTTCCTGAATAGCGGAAAAGATAACCTCGATATCCGCACGATTACTCGACGAGTCATTCATCGAACGATCGATAATAATTGAATTAATAGTATTCCCCCGATGATCCCCAAAGGAATTCCGCTGAAGACACCGGCGCCCACGGTACCTCTGAATGATTTTGTTTTTATGTAGCCAATGAGGTGAATAATGCCGTTGCCGAGGGCAAGAGCTGCACTAAAAAACGCAAGTAAATACCCGGCTTTGATATCCAGCAGGATCAGTATCAAGGGTAAGTAGCTGGCAAACACTAAGAAGGAAGCAACCAATAGATATTTGTTGAGAGAGCCAACCACTTCGTAGGCTTTAAAACCAATTTCCTCGAATATATGGACGGTCTGCAGGAAAAGCATAATCATATATAAGATTAAAAAATGGTTAGTTGGCATTCGTTTCTCCATCCTGGACTTAAATAAATTCAGATAAACCAAAATGCTTCAAGACGCGCAAGCTTCGCAACGTATTCCAACGGCTGGGACCTCCGGTCTTTTCCATTTCAAAATGGGACTGACCCGGATGCCTTGCCTGCACAGGCCAGCGGTTATCTTTCCGCCGTTTTTTCCATAACACATCCAGAGCAGGCTGCATTCGTGGATCGTATTCGACCCCTGCACACTGAAAATAATCAAGCGCTCGCAAGATATCGTATCGCCAACGGGAGGGATACGACAACATCAACATACGCTTGTCAATGATCTCCCCAGTATGATCCGAGCGAAACAGGTGGTGTTGTAAAATGAATTCGCGGGCATCGATCGCAATCTGCTCTAATTCTGCCAGGCGATAGACATAGTTGTTGGCACCATATTCCTGGATCCCTTCGAGGACAGAAATAGTGGAATGCAAGGAACTATGAACAGCGCCCTGGCGGTTGGCCCGACAATTGAAACCGCCATCGGGCATGTGTTGTCCTAGTATAAAATCCACAATGGACTGCAGCGCCTTACCCTCCATCTTGAAATAACTCGCGTAGTTCAGAAACATTCCGTTTAAACAAACGTCACTCTGCTTAATCGTCCTGGAGGGATTGACACCCCCATCGGGTCCTTTGTGGTTGCGAAGGATGATCAACACCGACTCTATGATGTCCGGATGCCCAGGAGCGATGCCGAGATTCTTCAAATCCAGGATTGTATAGTGGCTGGAAATCCATTTGGGTTGATAAAAAGCCCGTCCCCAATGCCCCTCTTTTTTGCGAAAACCAAGAAACCTTGCCCCCCA